>JADGFH010000189.1 GCA_016743925.1 Labilibaculum sp. | reverse complement strand
TTTTCCAGATGCAGGAAAATATTTTTTGCTGGCAAACTGAAAACCTGCTTCTAATCCACCATCTACTTTATCCTGATTAATTTTATCGCGACTAGAAACAATTAGCTTTTTGGCGGTGTTTTCAATACGTAATGGTTCTTCACTCCAAATAACATCGCCTTGATCGGATAAAATAAGCGGCTGTACCTGATTACCAAAGCCGTTTCCCCAAGTATCAAATTCCAACTCTTCGTTAAATGGCATTTTTTGTCCTTGACCAATAAGGCCCATCCACCAATTGCTATTGTCTTTTTTATCAATTTCAATGGTATGTGTAATGGCTCCATTTGTTTTGCCATTCAATTTTAAAATTGACCATTCATCTCTCCATTTTAATACAGGCTCCTCATTTTCAAATTCCAATGGTAACCAAATATAACGTCCATCTATTGCATTCTCCGGTGTCCAACGATCGCCCATATAGATAAACTTACCTTTGGCAGCATCAATTGGCAATACGTAAGTACTTTGAGAGTGAAAAGTTAGGTTTGCATCCTTACCGCGACAAGGATTTCCTAACTCACGCCAAGGTCCGAAAGGTGTATCGGCAACAGCCGAACGCGCTGCATTCGGTCTCCAACCCGTACAATCCGAAGCAATTAAATAATATTTCCCATTGTTCTTGAACATCGCTGGTGCTTCCATATAACGATTTGGAAATGCACGCGCGTATTTTCCTGAACAGGATAAATAATCATCGCTTAACTGAGATATGTGCAAAGTGCTGTTTTCTTCTGAGGAATAAATATGATAAGCCTTTCCATCCTCATCAACAAATAAATTCATATCACGTGCCATTTGACCATTTTGATGGTCACGACCCAAAATATTTAAACTATCTACGTGTGCAGATAAATCTCCCAAACCACCACCATAATTAGATTTTAACTGATCGGTAGCAATGGTTTTGTGAAAAGAATGCACGTTAACAGGCCAATGTCCTGCACTTAATCGCATGCTTTTAATAAAGGTAAATGGACCGCTTGCTTTATCTGCTATAGCTACACCTGATCTGGCCGCATTGTATCCCATACTTTTTAATTCCAAATGAAACCACATGACATACTTGTTGGTTTTGGCATTAAAAATAACCTTTGGACGCTCTAAAATACATCCTTTTGCAATATCATGATTAGGATCTGTTGTGTTTACCTTTAGTGCAATCCCTTCATCTTTCCAATTGTAAAGATCTGTTGAGGAATAACAATGAACTCCAACTTCTGCCCTATTTCCAGCATCGCCAGCAATCTTGTGTTCACCATACCAATAATAAGTATCTCCCTTTTTTAGAATACCTCCGCCGTGTGCGTTAATATGTTTTCCTGTATTGTCTTTCCAAATTTCACTTGGATTAAAGGAATTCAACTGTGCATTACAATTCAAATTCAGAAATAAAAATAACACGACAACACTCCAAATAGTATATTTCATATATCGTTTAACAATTTTATTGTGATAATTCTATTTAATTTCTTCAAATGGAAAATTAATCCCTTTTGATTTCCAATCTTTTGCAAATTCTTTTAAATGAATAAACTCCATTAATATTTTGAAGTAGGAAAGATAGTAAGTTTTAATTAATTGCCCAACCAGTACCTACCTGTTGTGTTGTTTTATTACTGATTAAATACATTAAAAACAACCAAGACGCACATAACACACTCACAGACAGTAATATTATAGCTATATAGGAATGGATTCCGTTTCTATTCTTAGGAATAACTCAACTTTAAGATTTTTTTCATATTACCTAGCTCAAACAAAATCTATACTAATAAAACATCAAGCAGGACAAAGACGCTTTCTGTTAGCTCTCAAAAAATAGGATACGAAAAAACTGAGGTAGGATGCATCTATGTTAAAAAAAATCAGCTAACGATTAAGAATGATGAATCACCTTAATGGTTAACTGATTGAATTAAATTATTAGTAAACTGATATTTGTGTTATGCCTACTGGAAAATGATCCTTCTTTTTACTGAAGACAAATCGCAATCGATCCGTTGCAACAGGCTCTTCAAAACTGATATCATTAATAGCCTGATAGTTTCCTTTACTTTCAAACAACAAACGAGAATTCCCATCAAAAACCTGATAATCTGAAACAACAAAAGGAATTTCTGATTCGGGATGTTCCATATGATTGCATTCTAAAGAATGATCAAAATCAGGATCAAAAAATATTTTTATTTTATGAAGTTTAACACTCTTATCCCATTTCATTTCCAATGATGGGTTCTCATCATTTAAAGCAGCTACCCAAGTATTTGTTGTCCCATCTGGCAAAGGTCTAATTTCCTTATTTCGTATGTTCTCATTTTTAAAAGCAGCAATTGGTGGATTTATTTCAAGAGCTAAATTTTTTCCTCCAGGACGTCTTTCTGGAGTCCAAAATTCAAATGAATCCAAACCAAATTCGGCTGGTGGTTCCTGTTTTCCGTAATTCGAAACGGCTTTATTTATTTTATTTTGAACAACAAGTATTCCAGAAATACGTGTTTCACTTAATGCAATTTCGACACAATCATTTTGCATCACACATAAATAAACATACTGATCTCTATCCTAATCTAAATCGGCACACAACACAATTTCTTGCTCCCCTTTTTTCATCTCCAGAGTTTGATTATCTAAAATCAAATCGGGCGTAAAGTGATTCGCTGTGGAACTTCCTTTAAACTGAATATTCAATTTGCAATCTTTACTAGCTTTTGCTTTTAATTGAAAACGATATAATGTTTGCTTTTTCAAAGGAATCATCTGGGCTACACTAAATTCTAGTTTTTGCCATTCTCCGTTCTCTGGAAGCTGATTTAATTCCAATTCCGATGAAACTGAAATATCTGCCTGAGAGGCAATATCATTTTCATCTTTCCAATCTAAACGCGGAATACTTTGCCCCTCTTTATTCAATTCTATCTGCAACTCTTTCACATTGTTTTCTTCGGAAAGTTGGCGAGTAGTGAATTGATTCTTTAAACACAAATTAGCTGCCATTCCAACTACTTGTCCTGTCATTGCGCAAGTCAACATGATTCGAGTTGAACCGAAAGCCACATGTGAAGCACTGATAATTCTTCCTGCCAAAAACAAATTATCTAAATCCTTACTATATAAACAACGATATGGAATGGAATAAACTCCCTTACCATGCCACTGCGAACAAGAATTATGTTTGCTATAAATTCCATCAGCAGGATGCAAATCCATAGCCCAACCGCCATGAAGTACTCGATCGTAATAATCTTTTTGCTCTACGATATCTTTTTGAGAAAGCATGTAATCACCATTAAAACGTCGACTTTCACGCTTGCCAGGAACAGTTCCTACCCATTCTAATGTAGCATTTTCTGATTCAGGATATTTACCACTATTTTTCACATGATCCCAAATTCCATAGATCACCTTCCATAGTTCCATTTTAATAAATTCGGAATTTTTAATAGTGTCCATACGACCACCATATTCAACCCACCACAAACGACAACCATGATTGTTATATGTGTAATTTTTAATTCTTGGAAGTTCTCCTGCATTTTTTATGGCAAATGATGGAGCAGTATATTTTACAGGATTATCGGTATTCTTAGTAGTAAAATAAATTGAGTGACCGAGTAAATCTCCATAATCTTCTACATTTGGGGCAAATCCTTCATCAAATTCTTCTTTTTTCTCAGCTCCCATTCTAAAAGAAGCTCCTGCCATAAAGGCTACGACTCCATCACCAGAAGCATCACAAAAATAGGGTGCAAAAACACGATAATTAGTCGAATTTTGACTACAGAAAGCTTCTACATTTTTTATCTTTCTTTCCGATTCTTTCTCAACATTATAAATGGCGGTATTTAAAAGTAACTGAATATTATTTTCTTCCAGAACTTTTTCCAACAATATTGTATCAAGAATTAATGAATTTCCTTCCTTATTTCTTTTCAGATTTTCAAGTAGTATCTCATTGATTACGCCACCCTCGCGAGACCAACGATTATTATTCCCCATGTGAGATGTTGCACCCAAAGCCCATAAGCGGACTTCGCTTGATGCATTTCCTCCTAATACAGGTCTATCTTGAATTAAAACTACTTTACTTCCTTTCCGTGCAGCTACTATAGCCGCACAAACACCAGATAATCCTCCTCCTGCAACTAAAAGATCGGCATTTATATCGATTGATCTATTTGATCTCAAATTTTCAAATTCTTTTTTTATCATCAGATTATGACTTAAATTTTAATGATGGATGAATGATTGATGCTAGTATTAAAACAGATGCCCCTACTCCAATTACAAGGCCACGTGCATTATCTGAAATTACACCCAAAGTGATAATTAGTATTCCTACAATTCCGAGCGTAATGGCCAACACTTTCATTCCATATGTATTTTGGTCTGAAGTATCTTCACTTACTTTTACTTCCACTAATTCTTCAGAATATTTTATATATTCTTCGCTCGTTTTATTTTTGACATTGGCATATATCTCATAAGCCAAAAGCATAGCCAATGGTAAAACAGCACCAAACAACATTTCATTTGCCCGGCTTAATGCTTCTCCAAATACCATTTCAGCAAAAAACTTTATTGCTACATTAATTCCCAAACTTAAAGCTGTAATCCATAAAATTGATTTTCCAGTGTGGCGTTTCGAAAAAATAGCCCAGATAGGAGGTCCATACAAGGAACATCCGGTAACAGCACCAATACTTAGAACAACATTTACAATCCCTCCAGCAGCAGGAACCATTAATGCTACAGCAATAGTTCCCAGTCCAAATAAAAAGGTAGAAAGTTTTGCAACGCGCATTACCTCTTTTATTCCAGCCTTCGGTCTTAGAACTTTATAAATGTCATTTGTGATTACCGATGCGGCCAAATTTAATGTGGTATTTACAGAACTTGCGGTTGCAAAAATCATTCCTCCCAACATTAAACCTAGCATTCCAGCAGGCAATACTTGCTTGCATGCTAATAGATAAGCTCCTTCGTTTTCCAATCCACTTAAAGCTGGATTCATAACTCGGTAAATCATTGGTGGTAACATCCAAACCAATGGACTTAATAAATAAAGCCAGCCAAAAGAGAGACCTACTTTTTTAGCATCTTTTGCACTTTTAACACTTGTAAAACGTTGCACATAAGCCCAGTTTCCACCTATAAAAATGGTATTGTAAATCGCAAAAGCGACTAAAAACCAGATATTATATTCTCCACTAATCACATCAAAGAAGTTATCAGGTGCAGATTCAACAAAATTGGATAAACTTCCCACCGAATCGATAGATAGAACTACTACAACAATAACCGCGGCAGTTAGAATAACAAATTGCAAAACATCGGTAATAATAACGGCCCAAAGCCCACCAACAACAGTGTATAGCAATATTAGCAATCCTAAAATAACAACACAGGCTTCAATTGGAAATCCAGTAGATACATTCACAATTTTTGCAACCGGATACAAAAATGAGCCCGTATATGCCAATGATAAAATCAAAATTAAATAAGTATAAAACTTTTGAGTAGAATCACCCAAGCGCTTTCGAACAAATTCAGCAGCCGTTAAACTGTTGGTTTTCTTCCACCCAGGAGCGATGCAATAGGCTACAAAAAAACCAGCCAAACACATCGCAAACTGAATGGTAATTGCCACAAAACCTAATTCGTAAGCAATAGATCCCCAAACCACAAAAGTTCCAGCTGAGAAAAAACTCATAAATAATGACAATCCACTAATGGACCAAGGAACTGCACCTCCGGCAGCAAAATAAGACTTCATATCTGATCCGCGCTTGCGAAACGATAAACCTGCCATCACAATTAAAAGTGAAAACAGTATAATAACAGTGTAATCTATAATACCCATAACTAATTTTCTATGCTAACTAACGTATTTCGTAACTATGTCCTTCTGTAATTCCAAATTCAACAAATGCATGCACTCGCTTAAAATCGATTTTTTGATTGGTTGTAATATCCCAAACTTCAACATTGTTTAAACTTTTCTTTTTCACCTGAACCGTATACTTCTCGGCTCCATCCATAGTGAAAAATTCAGATGTACTTTCTTTATCAACATCATAAATTCGAAGAGAAAACTGATCTTGATTATCTCTCAATAAAACAATCCCTTTTCCTCCTACAAAACATGGAGTTTTATGAATTGGTAATTCAAAATCATGCAACATTATTGGTCCTTGAAATTTCTCGCCTGTTTCCCAATCGTACCAAATACCTTCCGGTAAGTAAACGTTCATTTTACCACTTTCGTGATTTTTCAATAAGGGAGTCGCCATTAAAGATTCACCAATCATCCATTGGAAATTATCTGTATTGGCATTCCTATCTTTAGAATAAGCAATGCTTAAAGGCGTAAGCGTATAAGGATATCCTGTTTGGTATGATTTTTCTCCAGCACTATACAAATAAGGAGTAATTTGATAATGAAAATCGATAGCCTTTTTAAATGTTTCCTGCTTTTCCACAGGCCATTTCCCAGGAAATGCACCAACAGCTAATCCAGCAGTTGCCGATAGCAGCCAAGTTTGGCGAATGGATCGATCCACATCTTTTAAATTATGCATGTTATGAACTCCGGCCACATCTGAGTAGACATTTGGAGCAGCACAAGTAGCATATTGCATATAATTAATAGGAGTTCGTTTTGACATATCACGAACACCAGTATCGTTAATCCTTAACAAAGTACCCGGAGCGCTATAATTTCCACAACGAGCCATTACCAATGCACCTTTATCAGATAATTTTGATATTGGTCCGTTAAAAATACCAGTTTCTTCTTTCAACTTCATCATGGTATCTTCCTTTATACCATCAACACCCCACATACTATATTGCTTTTGATACCATTCAGACGCACCTTTTTTATCGCCATCAACCAAATAGCAAGGCACAATAGGAAAAATACTAGAAGTCATTTTTATTGGTTGTCCCAAATGATCCGACAATAAATAATTGTTCGTTACGGCAACATCAGATAAATCATTTCCATAAAATGATCTTACTTTTAAATTTTTATCTCTTTTTTTTGTTTTAGGATAATAAGGACCGCCACTTGGTATTAGATTAGTACGCAAACCAATCATCCATTTGATATCATTAGCGTGCATCCAATTTTTAAATTTTGCAGCATCAGGAAACTTTTTTCCCCAACGTCCAAAACTAGTTGTTGTTCCTCCTTCATCCCAAAATCCTGAGCCTGTTACTGCCCAACGAATAGGATATCCATTTTTATGAAATTTTGCAAGAATTTTCTTTACCGTTTCCTGATTGGTGTTCCAACCCAATGCATCCCAAGATTCCCATCCCAATTCGAATAATCTGGCTTTCGGTTGTACATCTTTAAAACCTTTATCTTGTCTTATTTTTTTGTAATTCGCATATATCTCTTTTGTGTCTCCCAATAGAAAATAGAATTCGGCTTTTTTATTTGCCTCAATATTCATTTGATAAGAAGAATCGCTAACAAAAACATTCTTCTTCCCTTTGTCGAAAAACACAGCTGCACAATTATTTCTTGGGAAAATAGTAAATGTACTTACCCACCTTTTTCCACCGCCATTATTTACGATATCGTATTTTTGTTTTTCATTTTCAACAAGATTAAAACTTTCGCCCCATGCTCCTGCATCACCTAATCCGTGTGCTAGAGCCATTCCTCCAACACGAAGCGATATTTTACTATCTCGAATAGAGGAAACAACTGAAATTTTCGCTACTCTATTTTCGAAAGTAAAATTCACTTTGGCTTTTTCACCTTTCTCACTTACTACATTTAAAACAATTTCATTTACCGATTTGGTCTCAACTTGAGAACTTGTAATCGGACTTTCGTTAATATAAATTCCCGAAACACGATCTTTGGGCACAAGTGTATTTCCATTTTTATCTGAAAAACTAAATTGTAGATTATTAGTATTCAGCATTAAGCTGGAATGAGCGTCATTTAAAATCACTAACTCTTTATTTCTAAGTAAAGAGCAAGATGCCAGAACGAGCGAAAGAAGAAATACGATTGTTATTTTTGTACGTAATTTATCCATGGTCATTTTAATAATTTATTTATCTATTGATTTTTTTCTTCTTTCATTTCCAAAGGGAAATGCACATTAAAAGTTTTCGAACCTTTTGTTACAGCGCAATATAACATGATCGGTATGCCATTCTCAGAAAGTATCTGTGGTCGTTCCAATCTGCTAACGCTCTCCCTTTCTCCATTATTCCAATTTATCTCTAATTTCGAAGCCAACGGTATATTCGAAGGCTCCCAATTTAAACCATCTTTAGACTTAAAAAAGGCCAATGAAGTACCGCAATTCGTAAAAAAGCCTTTCATATCTTTAACAATAGCATAATACATGTCTGCACTCTTTTGATACCATACAAATGGATCTTCAGCTGAAAAATGCTCTCCTTCTCTATAAAAAATTCGTTGATTGTATTTTGTTATCGGACCAAGAGGTGTTTCCGATATAGCAGCCAAATGGGTAACTGGTCCTCCAAAAGGAAGCGGTTTGTGCTTAGCAACTGCTTTGTAAACGACCAAATATTTTCCATCTCTCATTTTTGTAACCGATGGATTGCTGATCATCAAGGCATCATCTGCACTTTCATCTGTCGAAACATCAACAAAGGGTTGATCACTTCTATTCCATGGTCCATTAGGGTTTATAGCCCAAGCAACTCCAATACGCTGATTGTTTCGATGTATAAAATTAAGGTTTGGGTCAGCGATTCCATCTCCCGTTGTACCCATATAATAGAGGTAATATTTACCATCGAATTTCTGAATCGTTGGATTATGCGTTGTTAGGCCATCCCAATGTTCTGCACCCCGAATTGGTAATGCAACATCTTTAAATTTAAATGGCCCTTCGGGTTTTACTGATACCGCATGTGCTATTTCGGAATGCGTTACCCAAGCATTAAATCCAAATTTCGTTTTCCAACGAGAATAATACATATGATAAAGATTATCATCACCTTTTACGGCTGAACCGCCCCAAACATAATACCCATCTTCAGTTAGAATTGAAGTTTTAGAAACAGGCTGAATCAAAGCCGAAAAATCATCGATTGGCTCAGACCTCTTTGTCTCTGTACAGCTAAATAGCACAATTGTTAAGCATGTAAATACGAATTGCTTCATGTTTAAATATTAATAATTATTTAAAAGATTTCCACACAACATGGATTACTCTAATTTTTATTCTATAAAATTAAATTATCAATCTGCTTGAAATATAAACAATGGCATGGGTTTTATAT
>JADGFH010000188.1 GCA_016743925.1 Labilibaculum sp. | reverse complement strand
ATATAAATGTGTATCGAGATCGACTGAAAGGATATAAACACGCTTTAATGGAAAACGGCATCTCTTTTAAGGAGGAGTTGCTGGTCAAAGGTGATTTTTTCATGGAAGATGGAGTTCGCGGAGCCAGGCAGTTGATGGAATTACCCGAAAAACCGGACGCCATACTTGCTGTTGGAGACGATGTGGGAATTGGAGTTATTAAATACTTAAAAAGTGTCGGAACTCGTGTGCCTGAAGATGTTGCAATTATTGGATTTGATAATGATCCCATGGGAATGGCAATTGATCCTGAGCTGACAACAGTGGACCAACCGGTTGAGCAAATGGCTGAATTTTCCTTGCAAATGCTCATGGAAAAAATCAACTCAAATGAAAAGAAATTGGAAGTGAAAGTGAAAGTTTTACCGGCATCCATTTTGAAAAGAAGATCGTGTTAGTCTGATTTATTTAAATTAAAATTCTCACGTGAGAAGTCACTTAGTAAAAAAATATTTATGAAAATGAAAACTGATTATTTATCCATTTTGTTGATATTGTTTATATCATGTACCAATAAGGTGGACATTCCAAAACCATATGGGCCTATACCAACAGAAGGTCAACTGAAATGGCATGAAATGGAATATTTCAGCCTTGTTTGCTATGGACTGAATACTTACACCGAAGAGGAATGGGCTTATGGTGATGTGAATCCGAAATTATTTAATCCTTCTAATTTAGATACCGATCAATGGGCGAGCGTGGCCAAAAATGCAGGCATGAAAGGATTGATATTGGTTGCGAAACACCACGACGGATTTTGTTTGTGGCCCAGTAAGTACAATGAGTATTCAGTAAAAGCAACACCATGGAAAGATGGGAATGGTGATGTGTTGGGAGATTTATCTAAATCATGTAAGAAATATGGATTGAAACTGGGCGTGTATCTATCTCCATGGGATAGAAACCATGCAGAATACGGGCGACGTGAATATGTGCAGTATTATTACAAACAATTGGAAGAGTTAATGACCGAATATGGTGATGTTTTCGAGTTTTGGATTGATGGTGCAAACGGCGGAACCGGCTATTATGGAGGAGCAAAAGATCGAAGAAACATCGACCGTAAAACATACTACGGATATGAAAATATTTTCTCCATCGTTAAAAAACACCAACCTAATGCCGTTATTTTTAGCGATGTAGGTCCCGGAACAAGATGGGTGGGTAACGAATCTGGCTTGGGAGGTGAAACCAACTGGAATACGATCTCTACAGGTGGAAAATTCCCGGGTGAATCCGATCCTGAATACACAAAAAAATTGGGAAGCGGCGATCCTAAAGGAGAAGAGTGGGTTCCTGCTGAGGTAAACACCACCCTGTTATGGCCCAAGGCCTGGTATTATCATACAGGTCATCAAACACGTAGTTTAAAAAACCTGATGGATCTGTACTATACTTCGATAGGCCGTGGCTCGCCTTTAAACCTGGGATTGGCAATAGCTCCAAGTGGTCAAATCCGAGATTTAGACGAAAAGGCTCTACTGAAATTCAATGAACAAGTAAAACGCGAATTCGAAGTTAATCTGATTGAAAAGACCAAAGTTACCGCTAGCGATTATCGTGGGAAACATGACGATTTCTCTGCTGAAAAATGTATTGATGAAAGCACAGAAACCTATTGGGCAACCAATGATAGTGTTCAAAGTGCCACGCTTTCTCTCGATTTTGGAAAAGAGACGAGCTTTAATCGATTATTGCTTCAAGAGCATATTGCGCTGGGCCAAAGGGTGCATGCCTTTACTTTTGAAGTTGAAGTAGATGGAAAATATATAGTAGTTGTTGAAGGTACTACTATAGGCTACAAACGAATTCTTCGTTTTGATAATGTAAAGGCGTCAAAAGCACGCATTACCCTAAAAACCGAAGCTCCCTGTTTGATTTTATCAAACCTGGGCATTTATAATGCACCCCGATTGGTTGCCGATCCTGTTGCCAATTTCGATATTCAAGGAAACTTAAGTTTTAATTCCGAAACAGGGGTTGCCATTTTTTATGCCCTGGGTGACGAGCCTCAAAAGAATGACTTTACCCAATACACCAAAGCCATTCATTTACCACATGGCGGAAAAGTTCACAGTTACGCGGCAGATGAAACTTCTGGATACAAAACAGATGTCATTATTGATGAATTTGGTGTCGCCAGAGATAAATGGAAAGTAGTTTCCGTAGATGGAAAGGTTTCAAAAGATGCAGTTAAAGCAATTGATAACGACCCTAAAAGCTTTTTTATAACGGATAATTCCGCAGAGAAGCATCCGCACGAATTAATTATTGATATGGGTGAGAAGCTTTCAATAAATGGGTTTTCATATTTACCTCGACAAGATGGACAAAAAGACGGGATCGTTTATGAATATGCTTTTTTTGTGAGTGAGGATGGAAAGAGCTGGGAAGAACCAGTCGCTTTAGGAACGTTCAGTAATATTGAGAATAATCCTATTGCACAGGTGATTAAATTTAATAAATGCCTAAACTCAAGATTCATCAAACTGATTTCTAAATCAACAGTTAGAAATAGTAATATTTCTTCATTTGCTGAAATTGATATATTCAAAAAGAATTAGATTTAAACAAGGACAGAGAAAAAAAATAAATTCGAAACATGAGAAATAAAGGAATATTTATATCATTAATAATAATTATAGGCTCATTCCTTTCAGGAAGCATAGGTGCACAACCTCTTCACGATCACGATCATACTTATTATCCAGTAAAGGATTCATTGGTTAAACAAAAGCTTGAGGATTGGCAAGATTTGAAGTTCGGACTAATGATGACCTGGGGACCATACAGCCAATGGGGAATTGTCGAATCATGGTCACTTTCACCAGAGGATTATGCATGGTCTCAACGTAAGAAAGGGAATAAGCCCAAAAGTTATTTTGAATACAAAAAAGAGTATGAAAATTTACAAAAATCTTTTAACCCAATAGAATTTGAACCGGAGAAATGGGTGAAAGCAGCCAAATATGCCGGAATAAAGTATGTTGTACCCATGTCGAAGCACCACGATGGATTTTGCATGTTCGACACCAAAACCACTAATTATAAAATTACCGATAAAAAAACACCTTTCCATACATCCCCAAGGGCTGATGTGGTGAAAGAGATTGTTGAGTCTTTTTCGGCTGAAGGTTTCCGTATAGGAATGTATTTCTCAAAGCCCGATTGGCATAACAGAGATTATTGGAGCGATTATTATCCGCCATTGGATCGCAATGTGAACTACGATCCCGATTCATATCCCGACAAGTGGGAAAAGTTTGTTCAGTTCACGCATGAACAAATTATGGAATTGATGACCAATTATGGTGATATTGATATTCTTTGGCTTGATGGCGGCTGGGTTGCCAAACAAGACACAAAGGAGATCGAAGACTTCTACCGTAAATCTTTAAAAAACTCCCCCAATGGTTTTTTAAAGAGTAAGATTGTCAATCAGGATATCCGTATGGATGAGATTGCCACTAAGGCAAGGGAAAAACAGCCTGGCTTAATCGTTGTTGACAGAGCTGTTCCAGGGGCAAACGAAAATTATCTAACACCGGAAAATCGTGTTCCCGAAAAAATGATTCCTTTTCCATGGGAATCGTGCATTACTGCAACAAGGAGTTGGTCTTACTCTCCTAATGATGCCTATAAAAGTTCTCGAGAACTCATCCATATCCTGGTTGATATCGTTTCAAAAGGAGGAAATCTGTTATTAAATATTGCTCCCGGGCCAAACGGTGACTGGGATGCGATGGCTTACAAAAGGCTTCAGGAGATTGGCGATTGGGTGCAGGTAAACAGTGAGGCAATTTATGAATCCCGTGCCATTGCACCCTACAGAACTGGAAAGGTTTGTTACACTCAAAATAAAAAAACAAAAGCTGTTTATTCCATTTATCTACCCGATAAAGATGAAACAATACTTCCATCAAAAGTTCGCTTACCTTCCATCCAGCCTAAAAAAGGGTCGATTATAAACTTACTTGGGTATGGCAAGGTAAAATGGAAAAAAGTTGATGGGGATGTTATCATTACACTGCCTGGAAAGGCAATTGTCAATCCACCTTGTAAAGAAGCATGGACTTTTAAAATGGTAGTGGAATAAGTAATCGGTCTAAATACATAAAAATGAAAAAAAGAAATTATCTATCCATATTATTTGTAGCAATAATAATTTTAGGATGCAGCTACCAGCCATCCAAAGACTACACAAAAAAGATTGACGACAATACCCGTGCGGAACAAATAAAAGAAATGAAATTCGGTATGTTTATCTGCTGGTCTTTCTCTACCTTTTCAGGTAGAGAATGGACGCCCACTCTGGATAAAGATGCTACATATTTTAAAGCAACAGGTTGTGATACTGACCAGTGGTGTGAAGTGGCAAAAGATGCCGGAATGGGTTACATTCTTTTCTTGTCAAAACATCACGATGGATTTTGTCTCTGGGATACCGAAACCACGGATAAAAAAGTTACAAATAGTCCCTTGAAGCAGGATGTCATTGCTAAACTGCGAAAATCATGCGATAAATACGGGATAAAGCTGGCTCTCTATTTTTCTGAGGGCGATTGGAATTGGCCCGGTGCCGTTGATGGTAGAGGTAATCTTGGCATTAATCCTGAAATGAAAAAAACACAATTAAAAGAGCTTTGTACAAATTACGGCCCTATAGAATTTTATTGGATGGATCATGCCGCAGGTGATGGCGGGCTCAGTCACAAAGAGACCGCTGAATGGATCCATCAATTTCAACCCAACTGTTTTGTGGGATATAACCACGGAGAGGCATCCGGCAGATTGTCTTTAAGAGAAAGAGGACGGCCAGGTAAGATTGGTGATGCATCAGCCACAGAGTATAACAAGGATGCCGAAGCAAATTTCAAAGAATACCTGACAGCTGAATTTACCTACCCAATTTTGCCCAAGCACGAAGGTGGCGCCGACTGGTTCTATTCTCTTCCCAAACATGACAATCTTTGTAAATCGGCAGATGACATCTATAAAGATTATGTTGGAGCCGTAAAATATGGGAATATCTTTTCTATAGATGTGGGACCTAATTATGAAGGAAAGATTAGAGACATTGATGTGAAAACACTTCAAAAAGTCGGAAAATATATTAAGGGCGAAAAAAAGTTACCGGCTGCGGTTTTAAATGAAAAGGATTAAGCCATTTAACTGGATCATTCGTCCTGAAGAAATCGTCGCCGAGTGCCGTTCCCGTCCCGAGTTTACGGGAACGGGATATTTTTTTTATTATTAATAATTTTGATATTTCCCCGAAAAATTGGGGCAGGTTACGGGCTCAGTTCGGTCGGTTGTTTCTTTTGTATTAAAAGAAACAATCGAGCGAACTGAAGGACAAGAACATACAATGAAGAATTACTCTTAAGGGGAAGGGAATTATCTATAAAGAACCAATATTTTCAAGTATCATAATTTCCTTTAAGCGAAATTTATTAACCTCCATATTTTAGGGAATTTCTCTGCCTTTGGTGTGCGAATTTTAAGAATGTCTATTTTTTCTTCTACTGATAAAGGATTAGAGAGTTTTACTTCCACTTGATGAACTCCTTCCTCCAAATCGGGAATAAACGTATAATGCATCCGATCGTAAGTACAATATTTGTCAAATCTCTATTTTGAATATTTCTTACCATCAATAAAAATATCCAGTCTACAACCCTGTGGACCAACAATGTCCTTTCGTCCAAACATGGTTCCCTTAAACGAAAAACTAAAGTAGGATCCGGGGGTGATTGTTTCGAAGAGTTTGTTTTTATTGGACAAATCTTTCCATTCACCAGAAAAGGACAATTTTTCATTCGGCAATATCTTTGCACTTTCCCAATTATCTCTGAACAGAAGCTTCTTTAGTTTATGTTTCCTATTTTTTTACTCCAAACCTGACAGTGTATAGAAAAACTCTTAATAGTTCCCTCCTGAATTTGTGGGCCTTATAATAATTATTTTTTCTTACTTGAATTGCTCCAGCGAATAATCGAAGATCTCAAGAAATCCTCCTCTTTTCCTATCCTTTCCCAAAAAAGCATTTTTAAGATCAATCTCATCAAATTCCCCCAAAGACACAAGACAATTGTATGTATCACTTAAATTTGTTTGAATTTTAGCAAGCTGATAATTTACATTTTCTGCAAAAGAGCTTTGACCGATACATAAATTATTATTTTGCAGGCAGTAATTGTCCTGTTTTCTGTGTAAATTCCAAAATACATTTGGCTTTAAATAAGTAAGGAATATAACTTCAGTAATAATAAATCATAGAATTAAAAAGTGTTTTTGAATGAAAGAAATTAACATTAACAAGTGGGAAAGAAAAGAGCAATACAATTTCTTTAAGGACTTTATCGATCCAATAATGGGTATAACATCAAACATTGAGTGCACACAATTGTATCTTCTCTCAAAAGAAAAAGAAGAATCATTTTTTATCCATTACATGCACTATGCTTTAACAGCTATGAATATGATACCTGAATTTAGGTTGCGAATAATCAATGATAAGGTTGTACAATATCCTGTTATAAACGGAACAACAACTGTTTTTAAGGAAAACAAAACATTTGCATTTTGCTACTTTAATTATTTTGAGAAATTTGAAGATTTTCATAACGAAACTCTTAAAGCCTTAGAAATAGCAAAAAGAACGAAACAACTGGAAGATAAACCTATACTTGATCTAATTCATGTTTCGGTAATCCCTTGGAGAAGCTTTACTTGCATAAAACATCCTAGAACAAAGGGAAGTGCAGATTCAATACCTAAAGTTGTATTTGGGAAAGTATTTAAAAATGCAGATAAATATTACATGCCTGTAAGTGTAGAAGCTAATCATGCGCTTGTTGATGGCTATCATCTATCTGATTTTTTTAATCATTTTGAAGATTTAATGACAAAAGTATAATTCGAAAATAAATTTATAGACAAGTAGACCAAATCTCTACAAATCATTTTAAACATATGGTAAGTTAAGAACATTAACTATGGGTAAGCTTATTATTTTATCTAATGAGAATTAAAATCCCAACAAATTCACACATTTATCTTCTTCGATGAGAATATTTTTTCTGATTAAATGAAAAATCATTTCGCTAGTTCAAAAAGAAAATATACATTTGAGAGAACAAAGCGTACCGATATGAATAACACACAAAACAAACTAATTCTCGTTGTAGAAGACGAAGAGTTCAACAGAATCTATTTTGAAGAATTACTAAATCAGATTCACTGTGATGTAATTGTTGCCAATAACGGACTAGAAGCGATTGAGATTTGTCAAAACAATGAGGCCATTGATTTAATTTTAATGGATATTAAAATGCCTTTAATGGATGGTTACGAGGCAACTAAAGAAATAAAGAAAATACGCCCAAATCTTCCAATAATTGCTCAAACTGCTTTTGCATTGCTTGGAGACAAAAATAAGTCTTTAGAAAATGGTTGTGATGATTACATTTCAAAACCTGTTAAAAAAGACGTACTCATTAATTTAATCAGAAAATATTTACCTTAATTGTAAAGACCTCCTTTACAGTTTACCTTTAAAATATTCTATTTGCTTCTTTATTATTAAACGCATTTCACCTTTTACCAATTAAGGTGGAATTTATAAATACGGATAAAATTGTCTTATTTTAAGAATTGATAACATTTCACCTATTGCATTTCAGACTAAAAAGTATTTTATTGCACTTTAGTGTTATAAAACGGGATGGATTATGGGGAGACGGATTAAAAAAGGTGCTATTATAACAAGTTTTGTACTATTTATTATAGTAGGAATACTAGTAGTATTATTCCAAGGATTTAAAGCTCAATTTGATGCTAAAAAAGTGCTAACGGAGATGCACACACAAAATGTATTTCCTACAAGCGCAATGATACCATATTACGAAGATGAAATTCATGCTTCCTATGTAGGTGATCTATCAAAGCCAAAAGTTTTATTAATTCATGGTTCTCCAGGATATTGGTACGATTTCAAAAATATTTTCACAGATTCAAATCTATCAAAAAACTATTGCATAATATCCTATGATAGACCAGGTTACGGAAAAACGAGTATTTCGGTAAAAAAAAGACTTTCAGATCAAGCCAAAGTTGCAGCAGCTGTTCTCTCCCATTTTATAAAGAAAGGTGAAAAATCAGTCGTCTTAGGGCATTCATACGGAGGTGCGGTTCTGGAACAAACCATTCTTGATTATCCTGATAAAATTGGACATGCAATTTATGTAGCTCCCTGTCTTTCTCCTGAATTTCAAAAAGCAAAATGGTACAATCTGTTGATATCAGGAGGATTACCGAATAAAATAATGCCACACGAATTGCGTATCAGTAATTTAGAAATGATGGCATTGGAACATGACTTAGGAGTAAATCAGCAACGCTTATCCGAAATAAGGATTCCAACCACTTATATACAAGGAAAAAAAGATGTTTTAGTTCCTTATCAAACCCAAGAATATTACCTCGAACATCATAAAAATGTGAATCACATTCTACTTGATAATTTAAATCATTTTGTTCCTTGGTCCAATCCGGAACTTATTATCAATGCCATTAAATCCAAACCTAGTGAATTTTGAACTATTCACTTTTTAAACTATCTTTAGAATCATTCAAAATAAGGAAATCATATTATGAAGAATTATATAATACTAATAGGACTTATCCTTTTCATTAGTAATAATCTTGTAGCACAAAAAGCGATGACCAAAGATAAATACAACACACTTACCGCAGACGAAAAGAGGGTTATTATTAATAAAGGAACAGAATATCCGGGTACGGGAGAACATTTAAAAAACAAAGCGAAAGGAATTTATACGTGTAAACAATGCAATGCTGAATTGTATAGTTCTGACAGTAAATTTGACTCACAATGTGGTTGGCCAAGTTTCGACGATGAAATTGAAGGGGCAGTTAAACACATTCCCGATGCAGATGGAAGACGTACGGAAATTGTATGCTCTAACTGCAATGGACATCTTGGACATATATTTGTAGGAGAAGGATTTACCAAGAAAAATACCAGGCATTGTGTGAATAGCATATCCTTAAACTTCAGGCATTCGGACGATCCTGAAAAGAAATAAAAATGTAATATAAGCCTTACTCCAAGTAAGGCTTTTTTTATGAAATTTCGTCACCAAATAGTCTCATTCTATTCGATTAAAATTAAGAACATTTATTACAGACTTTTTAAAAAATAAATCTAACTTCGCAGTCGTTTAAAATTTAAACACAAAAGAGCACTTTGTGTTTAAAT
>JADGFH010000187.1 GCA_016743925.1 Labilibaculum sp. | reverse complement strand
TATTTAAATTACGTCTACGACCCGGCTTAAATTACTCTTCTATAACGATCAAAAATGGTTTTGCAGGGGGCCGAAATATTGATTTTGATACTAAATTAGCATTTCGATTCGGTATTGAGGCTGAATTTATCTTACCATACAACAAAAATAAATGGGCTATCCTAATGGAACCAACCTATCAATACTATAATTCAGAAAAAGAAACAGTATTTGCCGAAACACTAACGCATAAAAGTACAGCAAATGTAGAAGTTGATTATAGTTCAATTGAACTTCCTATTGGTATTAGATACTATTCATATATTAATAATCATTCAAAATTATTTTTTAATGTTTCGTATATTTTTGATTTTCCATCCTCAAGTACAATACAATCGGATAGGAAAGATATATTTGACTTAAAAATTAAAGCAAATAGAAATTTAGCCATTGGTGTTGGGTACACTAATAATAAATATAGTTTAGAAATAAGATATCAAACTAAACGTGATCTTTTAAACAGTTATACTTTCTGGAATTCTGATTATAAAACAATGTCTGTTATATTTGGATATCGTATTTTTTAAAAATTCAGAAAAGACAAAATATAGCTATACAAATAAAGCCTGTTAGGAGTTTCAATCCTAGCGGGCTTTCTTGTTATCCCCAATCCATGTTTGTACCTTTAAGTTAAATGAAATTACGCTTCATTAAATATTACGAAGATGAGAATATGGTCGTTACATCCCCAATATTTAGATGCCAAAGGATTGGTGGCACTTTGGCGTGAAACCCTTCTGGCAAAAAATGTGCTAGAAGAAAAAACAAAAGGATATAAAAACCATCCCCAACTCATCCGCTTTAAGCAAAGTGAAAATGCTTTGCAGTCCATTAATTTCTACCTTAAAATCGTATGGGAAGAAGCTTGTAATAGAAATTACAATTTTAATAAAAGTAAATTTGTCGATGTAGTTTCCATTGAGAAAATAACAGTGAATTCGGGCCAGCTTAAATTTGAAATGAATCACTTACTAGCAAAACTAAAGAAAAGAGATCCTAAGTCTTACAAACAGGTGAAAGATACTTCCTCTTGCAAAATCCATCCATTATTTAAATTGGTAGACGGCAAAATAGAAAATTGGGAAAGAATTTAATATCCTTTTACTGATCTGGTTAAATAATAAATTAGTTGTATCACAAACAACAAAAAAATCGATCATTCCAGATGTAAAATTCAAACAACCAATGGTTTAATTCTCAATAAAGATAAATTCATTTTTTTTGACCTCTACCTAAAAAAGGCCAATTTTGAATAAAGACAAAATATCTTAATCGCCCTATTTAAAGCCACTACAAGAAATATTAATCTTAATTTTCATATTTATTACTACTTTTAATCTCACAATTGAATCCATTGGCATCAGAAATATTCTTGACTCACTTTGAATTCATTCGCATTTAAAACTCTTTTTTGTAGTAAAAAAAGCAAGAGGCATATCACATATCGTTTCTTAAGGCAAAAAATGAGCGAATAAAAAGATATAAATAGGAAAGAAATGAATAAAAAAAATACACGTTGGGGAATTATTGGCTGTGGAAAAGTAACCGAAATAAAAAGTGGACCAGCTTATCAAAAAACAGAAGGCTTCGAGTTGAAAGCCGTAATGAGACGTGATAAGGCTAAATTAGAAGATTATGCCTCTCGGCATGGTATTGAGAAATACGATACCAATGCCGATAAAATTATTCAAGATCCTGAAATTGATGCCATATATATTGCTACCCCACCCGATTCGCACAAGTATTATGCATTGAAAGTAGCTGAAGCGGGAAAAATTTGCTGCATCGAAAAACCTATGGCTCCTTCCCTGCAAGATTGCAAGGACATCTGCGATACATTTGAAAAGAAACAATTGCCATTATTCGTGGCTTATTACCGCAGATCTCTCCCTCGCTTTAATCAGATTAAGAAATGGTTAGGAGAAGATAAAATTGGCGATCTTAGACATATTAGATGGCATTTAAGCAAACCAGCTAATGATATTGATCTATCAGAAAAATACAATTGGAGAACTGATTCTAAAATTGCAACGGGTGGCTACTTTGATGATTTGGCCAGCCATGGACTCGACCTTTTTAGTTTTTTGCTTGGCGACATTAAAACAGCTACCGGGCTTAGCCTAAACCAACAAGATTTGTATTCTTCAAAAGATGCAGTTACCGCTTGCTGGATACACGAAAATGGAGTTACAGGATCGGGAAGTTGGAATTTCGGATGTAGTGGTCGTGAAGATCAAGTAGAAATTTACGGCAGCAAAGGTAAAATTGAATTCTCAGTATTCGATGAAGCTCCATTATTATTAACAAACTCGGATGGCTTAACTGAATTGTTCATTGATAATCCTGAAAACATTCAGCTCTACCATGTTAAAAATATAAGGGAACATTTATTGGGTAATGGCAAACATCCCTCATCAGGCCAAAGTGCAGCACACACTGCTTGGGTGATGGATCAAATACTTAAAGGATAACAATCGAATTAACAGGTCAAACCTTTTGTTTGTACTCTTGCAATTACTATTTAAAATTCAAATTCATCGTCTTTCAAGATTAAATTATAATCAATTAAGAATCCTCCATAACTTTAAATTATTTTTTTCTTGTAAATCATAAAAAACTTTATAATTTTATCATCTGATAATTTAATTTCAATATACAGATAATGAACGCTCCTAGCCCTAAGTTTAGATTACATGTTGTTGATGCATTGCGCGGCTTTGCTCTTGTTTCAATTATGCTACTTCATAACTTAGAGCATTTCGATGTTTATTTTTTACCTCCCAACCTTCCTACCTGGATGGTTAGCATGGATAAAATGATTTGGGATACATTGTTCTTTATTTTTGCAGGGAAATCCTATGCAATCTTTGCTCTTCTGTTTGGTTTAACCTTTTTCATCCAAACCGATAATCAAAGAAAGCGAGGAAATGATTTCAGAGCTCGTTTTGCATGGCGTTTAGTTCTCCTCTTTCTATTTGGCATGATCAACTCTATCTTTTACCAGGGAGACATATTAACAATTTATGCTTTTGTTGGATTATTTCTAATTC
The DNA here is from genome assembly GCA_016743925.1 of Labilibaculum sp. Taxonomy (GTDB): domain Bacteria; phylum Bacteroidota; class Bacteroidia; order Bacteroidales; family Marinifilaceae; genus Labilibaculum. Next base: position 6,241 of record JADGFH010000187.1, on the reverse strand, counting down.
CATTGGTTAAACTCAATAACAAATGGATCTTGGTCATTGCTTTGATTCTTTTTATACAACCTTACGAATTATTTCAATTGTTTAAAGCAATTCAAACTCCAGATTTAAAGATTGCAAATCCACAATCGTGGACTTACTTTGGTAAAATGAGTGAGTACATTAAAGGAGATTCTTTTTTCGCAACAGTTTATGGAAATCTCACCAATGGAAAATTGGCTGTACTCAACTGGAGTTGGGAAAATGGGCGTTTCTTTCACATTCTGTCTACGTTCTTATTTGGAATGCTGGCTGGTCGATTCAATCTATTTGCATCTTCAGATAAAAACACAAAGTTTTGGACTAAAGCATTGATCATTTCCATTATCGTTTTTATTCCCTTGTTCTTTTTACAAAAGAACTTAAATACAATTATCAGCAGCAAAGCTATTTTAAGTGCAGTTACAACGATTCTAACTTCTTGGACTAATCTTTATTTTATGGTTTTTCTGGTATCTGGTTTTGTATTACTTTTCAATACAAAACGTTTTAACAAAATACTAAGCATTTTTTCTCCAATCGGAAAAATGAGTTTGTCCAACTATGTATTTCAGTCGATTCTAGGTTCTAGTATCTATTACGGATTTGGTATGAGTATGTATCAGCATACTGGAGCAAGCTATGGCGTGCTAATTGGAATTTTATTGGCTATTGTATTGGGCATATTTTGTTATTGGTGGGATAAAAACCATACCCACGGGCCTTTAGAAGCAATTTGGCACAAAGCCACTTGGATTGGGTCTAAGTAGCTTAAAACATGATATACACTTTATAGAATGTCTTCAATTAGATATTCTTACTCGTTAAACAATACGCTATCCCCTTTTTGCTTGCCAACAAAGCTCTTGGCCAAAGGAGCAGTAAGCTAAACAAGGAAATAGTCTTGTCCAGCAATCTTGGTTTTTCCCAATGGAACCGATATAAAAAAACAGATTTCATTAGTAATCACGAAAGAACCCATTGAAACTAACTAGAGTCAAGATTCTGTAACAATAACAAAAGTTGAGTCTAAATTAAAAAAAAGTAGAAGCCCTTCTTATTGACATTTGTGCCCTTCAAGTTCGAGATAAAGAGATAACTCGGAAATACGACACACTTGAAGATTTGACATTGAGTCCGGAAATCGGGACCCGTTTAGTGAAGAGAGCGTTAAGAACAAAAAACTGTTTAAGCGTAGCGAGTTCTTTTTGTTTAGCTATCAAACTAGCAACGGGTGATTGAGGACGTTGTCAATGATTTTTTGTCTACTTTTTCATCCAAGGAAAAAGTAGAAGCCTGTCCGGCTAAAGGACAAGAAAAAATAACTAGACTCACTCCTTTTCATACCTATTGCTATTCCGACGCAAACGCGAATTGCTTTCCAAATGATTTTTCTACTTGCGTCGGTACTTACTGCCACATTATTATCCCAGGGTGGCATTCGCTATGCTCATTTACCCCGGGCTATTATATTTGAGCCCTTCAGGCCAAGATATAAGTAATACCAAAGAGACGATTGTAAAAATACTTCCATTTTGGCTTGGCGAATATTTATGCCTGATTTTAACAAGACTCAAAATTATCTCCTGATTCAAGATTCTAATACATCGCAAAATTAAGTAAGAATCATTGAATAAACCTGGAAAAGTTAAAACGAAAGCAACTTACTCATGTCTGGCAATCAGTACACACATGTAGTATCTATATTTTGAACCTTCTTTTTTGTAAAAGCCTATGCCGCAATATGGCGATTTCGCCCAAAAATCAGTCATCCCTAAAAGATGTTTTCTGTGGCCCAGGCTTGACACGCCTTCATCAATAATCAATTCCTGAACCATAATCTTACCCGAATCGCGATTTGTCCCAGCTGCAATAGATTCAAAACTATTAGCTGCATTTGACGATAATAAATAATCTGCCAACTCAAACCCCGCTTCGTTTATCTTATAATTCATACCATAGCCATCCAAATCAACATGATTAAAATAATTGCGCTCAGCCATATCTTTCGCCTTCTCGTAAGCTACTTTGGCAAGAATATCATCCCATATCAAATCATCGCGTTTTTCAACAGCACTCAAGTCAACCCCAAGCTCATCACTGTACGATCCCGGATTGTTTCTCACAGCATTTAAATAAGTAAAAGCCTTTTTACTCTCTATGCTGTTCAAATTCTTCGATTCAGACTCTTCGATATCCGATTCACTATCATTATTGCTGTCGCTACAAGCTGTTAAAAAGAAAAGAATGACAATAAAGCCAAAGTTTAAATACTTATTCATGATGTTGCTTATAAAAATTATTATTCCGATTGTAAACCTTCTCAAAAAGGCGTTTGATCATCCAATTGGAGAAGTTAGTTGCAAAACTACAAAAACGAGATATAGTAATCGGCTAAACTTTATCAAACTTACTGTAAATACAGTGCAAACATTCTAAAAGCCCCCTCACTCAGTACTTTGCCATTTCCTGAAATCGAGATGAGCACATTCACTCGCCAATGTACCTTTTCCAATCGCCGCTTGAGCACTTTGGATCTCCAAGGCAGTCAAACTGAATCTGGGGAAGCACATTCACTCCCCAATCTTCATTTTCCAATCGCCGCTCGAACACTTTGGATCTCCAAGGCAATCAAACTGAATCTGGGAAAGCACATTTACTCGCCAAGGCAATCAAACGGTTTCTGGGGAAGCACATTTACGCCCCAATGTACCTTTTCCAATCGCCGCTCGAACACTTTGGTTCTCCAAAGCAGTCAAACGGTTTCTTGGCAAACGCCCTCTGTCTGTAATTTGTCGTTTCCCAATATCGAAACAAAAAAAAACAGGAAACAAGATAACTTATCATAGCAATGAGAAAATATTTCACTTTTATTTCTATCTGAAACATAACAAGCTAGCCTCATTCATACATAAACAACTAAACATCAAGACTCATCAGAACAAATATTATTAAAAAAACGTTGCACATTAAATATATTATTCCTAATTTTAGTATTCATAATAAAATAGTAACAAAAATAAAAAAGCATGATCAAGAGAATTAAATTTTATTTGATGGTCTTATCTGACTATCTATTTTTAGGAACTGAAACGTCGAAAATATTAGATACCTACGACGAAACAGAATTACAACTCCCCCTAATTAAAACCAAGTTGAAGGCAGCCCTTACAAAATTGGAAGACAGCATGAAACTGCTTCGTGGCAGCAAGTTTACTGAAGAATTAGCTGTATTGGATTCCGATCGTGATAATGCTTGGATGTGTTTTTACTATCTGGTTGTTTCACAAGGCTTGCGTTTAAACCCGATTATTCGCAAGAGTGCTCACATTATTGAGAGCGTTATTAAATTGCCTGAAATGCGAATTTACAGCCAAGGGTATAAGGAACAAACAACTACAATGATTAACTTTTTTAACCGTGTAGAATCAAATCCAGAACTAAGTAAAGCCATAGAAGACGTTGGTGGCAATGCTGTCTATTTGGAACTTAAAACGGCACAATCCTCTTTTGAGAGTAAAGAAGCCGAAAAGGTGACTCAAGCTGCAACTAAACCCAAATCAGAAAGCGAAGAAGCCGTTAAAGAATTGCGTGCAGCATTCAACGAAATGAATCAGTTTTTAAATATCATGAGCCAGATGAGTGGCAAAGCTGAATATACTGAAATTGCATCTAAAATTAATGAGCTTATTGATGATGTAAACACGAATGTAAAGGCTCGTAGCACTCGTCGTGAAAATACCAAAGAAGAATTAGATCAAGTTATATAAAATTTATCCCACCACGTTTTTAAGGCTCTATTCTCTGTGAATGGGGCTTTATTTTTACCATAAGGTCATAATTCTATTACAGCCTTAAGAGCAAGTACTTATAGAATCTCTTCAATTAGATAATCTTGTCCATTAAATAATACGCTATCTCCTTTTTGCTTGCCAATAAAACCCTTAGCCAATGGAGCAGTAAGCGAAACTAAAAAATAATCTTGTCCATCGAAGTTTATTTTACCCAATGGAACCGAAATAAAAAAGCGAAGCTTATTGGTTATCACTAAAGAACCTATCGAAACCACTTGCGTGGATAAAGTAATATCTATTTTATCCAATACATTTTGAAGGGCCTGATTGTTTGCCAATTGTTTTACAGCCTTTTCTTGCTCCAAGTGGACCATTGCTCTTCCAGTTTCATGCTTGTCTCCTGCACTACTTTTTGTCTCACTTCCGGCAGCTTCTTTTAATTCTGCCAATGTGCTCCTGTTTCGATCCAATTTCTCTCCAATTAATCGACAGGCAGTTTGGTACAATCCTTTTTTTATCTCTGTAAGTTTACTCATAGGTTTCGTAATATTCGGCTAATTTAACAAATAGATTGCAGCGAAGAGAGGCTTAAGAATCTAAAGTCATCTATTTTTTGTTGATTTTACCTCCCAACTCGACTTTCAGAAAAAATAAATAAAACGACAAAGAAGAACAGTTTAAGGAAAATGTTGTAAATTTTATATCCTAGATTAAATCACAATAAAATACAAGCCATGAAATACGTAACCATACTCTTATTACTGACATTATCCTTTTTCTGTAATGCGCAAGATTTCCAATACGGATTAAAAAGCGGTTTAAACTTAAGTTCCTATCGTGGTGAGAATGATGGCGGGCAATACAAACTAAGTGGATATGCAGGTGTATTTGCAATCTATGATTTTAATCGAAACATTGGAGTACAGACAGAATTACTATATGCAAGAATTGGTCATAGAGACACCATAAACAACACTAAAATTAAAACTTCGCTTAGATACCTGCAAGTGCCTATTCTTTTTAAGATTACACTTAACAATTACGAACAGTTTAAATTCCTTATAGGTCCACAAATTGCTTACTTGATAGATTCCAAAATCACCATTGATGGAGATAGCGATACAAGCAAATCAAATTTTGAAGAATTGGATTATGGAGCTACTGTTGGAATGGAATACGAAATCTCCGATCAATTTTCAATTGATGCCAGATATTACCTAGGTTTATCCGATTTTTATAATCAATCTAAAGTGGATTCATCCGCTAAAAACTCTTCCTTTTCCTTAGGAATGGCCTTTCGTTTTTAAGCAATAAAAAAGCCAAAAGATAATTCTCTTGGCTAGTATTCTTTAAGCTTGGTTTTTAAGGCAACATTGCTTGTATTTTTTTCCCGAGCCACAAGGACAAGAATCATTTCTATTAATCTTCCCTCCCTGCTCAATTGGAGCTTCGGCTGAAGCAAAAATGTGTTCCATGTGTTGGTAATGATTTTTCCATTCCGGATCTCGCATTTCGCAAAAAGTAGTTCCTTTTTGAAAGTCATTTACTTTGCCTTCCATCACATCAATATAATATTGTAACTCAACTGCAGTATGCTTTCCTTCAAATTTACTAAGCAAACTTTTAAATTTTGCAGTGGTATCTTCACGCATCAAATCACCTAGCACTCGTACATAATGATCTACCCAATGAAAATTTTCTGTATCAAGAATAGCATGGATTCGATTAAATTGATCATCAAGAGCATAATACAAAGCCTCAAAACAGTAGATGTATGGCTTTTTGTTGTCCTCTTTACTATTTTCTTCAATAAAATCGAGTACTTCACTTACACACTTTTCAGGATATTTTCGTGCTAATAAACCAATTAAGTAAACCGCCTGTTCATTCAATAAATCCCAATCTTCTTCTACATTAAACAAATCTAGTAAAGGCTTTATTAAATCGGTAGACAAATGCTTTTCCGCAACAATACAATACCATAAAGGAGCTGGCAACATCATTCTATATTCATCGGAATAATATGCTTCTCCATTATATGCATTTTTAAGTGCATACACTAATTTTTTGCTTATATCTTCGTTGCTTTCCTGATTTCTCAAGAAATCAATTGCTTCGTATGGAATTCCCTTTAATTGGGTATCGATTGTTTCGAATGCGTGCTTTGTTGATCGGATCATATCGTAAAATTTTATGAGGCAAAGATATGGAATTATAAATGCTTAAACTGTCTGCCTGTTCTATTTTAAAACAGTTTTTACAATCAGGAACTCTTCAACTCATAAATGTGATCATCATCAAAAATAATGAACTCCTCAACTCACAAATCTGTTATCATCAAAAAACACAAAATCAAAGTCATTATTATTGTAATATTTATATACTAAGGCACAGATCGTATATTTAAAACCATTCTCAATGGCTTTAAAACC
>JADGFH010000971.1 GCA_016743925.1 Labilibaculum sp. | reverse complement strand
ATGTTCTTTGTTTCTTAGTGTTTTTAGGTGTTTAATTGAGTTTGTTTAATTTTAATTAACTTTTAGAGAGGACTTTAAGTGAATGATTGGTTTTGATCAATTAATTAATATTGTTTGTCATATAAAATAATGTTTTAATGTAATTCAATATAATATATTCAATAGAACTCTTTACATTTATTTTGTATTTGAAACATAAGTAATCAAATGCATATAAACCAAATTTTATTTTTATTATCAGGGTAACCTGATTTATTCACTTTAAACCTTAAAAAACTCAAACCATGAGAAAGATTTTATTTGTCTTATTGACAGTATTACTCACAGGAGCGTATTCTTTCGCTCAAGTTAATCAATCGAGTATTAATCAAATAGGAACTGATAATTCAGCTCTTGTTACTCAAGTTGGCATTTTTAATATTAATGACATTTCCCAAGACGGAACTTTAAATGATGCAAAAGTTAATCAACTGGGGATTTTAAATGTTTCTTTACTTGATCAAATTGGCGAGGGTAATGGATACTATGCTACTCAGGTAATATCTAATTTTTCTACTGCATATCAGAATGGTTTAAACAACTATGCTAAAGTTAAGCAGTTTGGAATGAACTCTTCTATTATTTCTCAAGTGGGGGAAGAAGGCAAAGCTTATGTAACTCAATTAGGTTTCTTTAATACATCTAATGTTGATCAGTGGCATAGTTATAGCGCAACAGCTAATGTTTTCCAGTTTGGTCTTGCAAACGATGCTAATATTGATCAATGGTATGGTGGTTATAATACAGCAACAATTATGCAATTGGGATTATTCAATGCAGCAAGAATTTTACAAGAGGCAACGCGACATAGTAAAGCAACAGTTTTCCAATTAGGAGAAGGTAATTATGCAAGGGTTGATCAGTGGAGAGGAAGTTATAATACTGTAGGAATCCAACAATTTGGTAAGAATAATGATGCTTATGCCGACCAATGGGGTGGTTTCTTAAATACTTCAAAAATTAAACAACAAAATAAATCGAACTATGCATGGACACATCAGTCTGGTGGAAGGTTTAATGATATTTCTGTAGATCAAAAAGGAAATGGAAATAAGGCATATGCAGAGCAATATGGTGGACGCAATAATACATCAAATATTTTCCAGCGTGGTCATAATAACTTTGCGTCAACTGTTCAAGATGGAGGTCGTAGTAATCTTGCATCTGTTCAGCAAAGAGGTCATGAGCATGAAGCATATGTTAATCAAGAAGGTGGATTTTTAAATTTTGCTTTCGTTAATCAACGTGGTAATGGTAATCTTGCAGAAGTTGATCAAATTGCTGGTTTCTGGAATACGGCAGATGTTTACCAGCAAGGAAGAGGAAACGAAGCAGATATTGACCAATTGGGTGGAGCATTTAATACTGCAGAAATTGAGCAGTACAGAAAAGGAAATGATGCTAAGATTACTCAAGTAGGAGATTTTGGAACAACAGCATGGATTGGTCAAGATGGGAAATACAATGATGCTGAAATTTTCCAGGCGTATAATTATAGAAGTACAGCAGAGATTGCACAAATTGGTGAAAATAATAATGCTGCAATTGGACAAGTGTTAACTGCTTCTACTTATGCTGGTATTGGACAATATGGTAATGGTAATGAAGCTTATATTGGACAGGCTTTAGTTTCTAATAGTTCTGCATTAATTCTTCAAACAGGAGATGATAACTTCGCAGTTTCAATTCAAGCTATTGGTGAGAACAATGTATCTCTAACACAACAGTTTGGTGAAAACAATTTCTCGGCAACCTTACAAGTAGGAAGCAACAATAGTGTTGATGTTTACCAAAATGGTAATGGTCATGCTTCAGTTGTTACTCAATTTGGGAATGGAAACTCTGCAACAGTTAGTCAATATAATACAGGTTTAAACCCATAGAAGAATAACTAGATTTTTTAGTATAAAATAAATAAACCGCCAAATCTTGATTTTTAATCAATTTTGGCGGTTTTTTCATTCATAAATATTATTGGCCCTTAAACTTTTGTTTAAGTTTTCTTATTCTTTTTTAGAACGAATAAAAATTAGCATAAAAGAGGCTTGGTTTAATCACTAAATACAAGGTGTTTGTGTAAAAACTGAGGTGGTTGGAAAGGTTTTTTCTTAATTTAGATAAAAAGATTAGATGATCTGATAATGCAATTGTTAGATCTAATCGGAGCTCTTAAACC
>JADGFH010000970.1 GCA_016743925.1 Labilibaculum sp. | reverse complement strand
CTCTTCAGTAAATTGACTAGAGATAGTAAATTCATTCATCTCAATTAAAAAGGTTAAATTTGCATTGATTATAAGACAACTTGCAACCTATAAAAAGGAAGCAAAAAAACAGTGAAAGATAATTACTTGAATATTTAAGCATTCAAAAGAATTATTAAGTTGTCATACATGTTACAAAAATATAAAATTTATTAGTTTTGCAATAGAATAATCAAGAAAACAAATGTCAAAATTGCATAAACTTAAAAAACAGTTATAATGATTAATAACAATACATTACGAACTTATACAGGGACAGTATGTTTCCTTCTTTTAATTTGTATCCAAATATTATTTTCCACTAAATCAATCCTTGCTCAAAAGATAGACACAGGCATAGATGTACTACAAAAAACCAACTACTCTATTCTTAAGGGGAAAAAGATTGGAATCATCACCAATCCTACGGGAGTAAATAAGAATCTAGAGTCGACTATTGATTTGCTTCACTCTTGCAAGGACATAGAGGTAAACGTTCTTTTCAGCCCTGAACATGGCATACGAGGAGATCATGCAGCCGGTGAGAAAGTAGCAACATACACCGACAAAAAAACGGGCATTCAAGTCTATTCCTTGTATGGCAAACAACGAAAACCAAATGCTAAAATGCTAAAAGGTTTAGATGCTATTGTTTATGACATTCAGGATATTGGTGTTCGCTCCTATACTTACATCAGCAGCATGGGATTACTAATGGAAGCTTGCGCCGAGAATGATGTGGAATTTATTGTATTAGATCGCCCCAATCCTTTTGGAGGAATTAAGATTGAAGGCCCTTTAGTTGAACCCAAGCAAATATCTTTTGTTAGTCAGTTTCCAATACCTTATATATACGGACTAACTTGTGGCGAACTGGCAAAATATTTGAACGAAGAAGGCTTATTAAAGGATAGCAAGAAATGTAAATTGCAAGTAATCGCTATGGATGGATGGAATCGAAGCATGACCTTTGAGGAAACAGGCTTGCCTTGGGTTCCTACTTCTCCCCATATTCCTAACGCCATGAGTGCAATTTACTATGCGGCATCAGGCATTCTTGGTGAATTATACACTATTTCGATTGGTGTAGGTTACACACAGCCATTTGAATTATTTGCTGCCGAATGGATCAATGCGGCTGATTTGGCTGAAAATTTAAATAATCTGGATATCACTGGCGTCTTATTCCGACCTGTACACTACAAACCGTACTATTCTGTAAGCAAGGGGAAAATGATTCATGGTGTACAATTGCATTTTACTAACATTCAAAAAGCACCTATTTCACTCATTCAATTCTATGTGATGCAAGAATGCCATAAATTGTATCCCAATAAAAATCCATTTGAAATGTGCGAAGCCTCCCGCTTAAGCATGTTCGATAAGGTATGCGGCAGCAAACAAATTAGATCTTTATTCACGAAAAACTTTCTAGTGAAAGACATAAAGGATCTTTGGACTCTCCCTTCTGTTGAATTTCATGAAAAATCTAAAAAATATTGGTTGTATCAATAAAGAAAAATAGCAACGACTCAATATTGTCCTATTTATATTTTGTATTGGGCTATCCGCCCAAACCTGACTTCATTTTTTGTCTTGAATACAAAAAACAGAAGCAAAAAAAATCAAGGCTACATTTTAAAAAGCTTCCATATTTACCTCAAGATTAAGTGCGGCCGGGTGATCTGCAAACAAGTTTGAAGCTTCCCGGTCTTACTAGATCTTAGAGGCAAAACAAAAACTCTTTAAAATAGATGCCACTCAACCTGTAGTTTAAACAATACCCTATTAAAAAATCACACATTATAACTCAATCTAAATGAATAAAGTAAAAGCTAATTTCATAAATTTTTAGGACGCGATTGGCAACAAATCTATATTTGATAGTCCTCAACAATAGTCATTTCTTTTATCTGGCTATCTACAGTAATATTTTTCCTTTTTTTTGTGATTTCGGAAAAGTTGAACAAGCTTAATTTTAATTTATCTTCCCAATAAATTAATTTGGCTGCTTTAAAATAATTAGCCAATTCTAAATACAATTCATTTAATTTCTGAACCCGCAATTGAGTCGATTCAAAACGTTTATTTTTACAGGCTTGTTGCTCAAATTTTAATTTACGAACTGTTTTAATATGATCATCTATCATCTCAATTCTTTTATCAATCCAGACTTGCGTATTTATATCCGCTAAAT
>JADGFH010000186.1 GCA_016743925.1 Labilibaculum sp. | reverse complement strand
ACAAAAAGAAGGTGGGGTAAGAATATCTCATTTCGGTATCTTTCTTGTAATAGATAGAAATAGAAATTTAAAACTAATTTTTTAATCAAATCCATTGGTGTATTTTTTGAATCCACCAAAGGATGATTATAAACTAAAATTTTATAAATATGAAACGAAACATTGTTGCCGTTGGTGTATTATTATTTTTTTCTGCAGTGCTTTTCAGCTGTTCAGAAAGTTCAGATAATAATCCGGAGAAAGGACTTTCTTTAGAAGAATCATTGAAAGAGAAGACAGCAAGTTTAAGTACCGCTGTAAATGAAATTACCAGCTCGAAAGGATTTGAAATCATCACAATGAACGACCCAAATGCTGTTAAGAATGGTGATGGAGAAGGAAATGAAGATTATCTTAATACAAATATTACTCTAGCAGATATTCAAGGTGATTATGCTTTTACTCCTTCTATAAACACAGAAGGTTCTCAGGCAAAATTTGGAATGCAAAGTGTATTTGCAAAAACAAAAGACACCACATTGTTTATTCTTCGTTTACCAAAAGAAAAGGCTGGTAATCCTTGGAAATTATATATGGATGAAGAAGGTGACGATGCATTGGTTAATGATTTTGTAATTACAACTACAGATTACAACTACACAATGAATCTTACTGATGGTTTCCAATTTAGTAATTTGGTAAATTCTTCAATAATGGTTGAAGATGTTCCTGCTGGGGAACTATATGTAAATTGGAGTATTGCAGCAAACCAAAGCTTTGAATACGAATCGGAATTTTCTTTTACTGACGATTATTCTGTAGGTGTTGAATTTCAATTCGGAGAAGTTATTGAATACGCCTATAACTTAAAGAATGGTGATGATGTTCTTTTCGCTGAAGAAATTGAATTCACTAAAGGTGAAGGTGATGAGCGTGGTTCTTTTGAGTATACTTTATCAATAGGAATTATCAAAATTGTTAAAAACTCAAATAGCGATGACTATATGGTTTACCGCGATGGAGTTTTAGAAGAAGGTGCAGTTATTGAAGTTATTCAGGATGAAGAAACTTCTACAGAAGCTGATCAAGTATTCTGTCGTAAAGGATTCGATTTAAAAATTACTTTTGCTGATGAAACTGTTATAGTTCTTTCAGAGGAATTAGGAGAAGGTACTTTAGACAAAATGGCTGAGATCTTTAGCTCAATGTATGACATGTATTTCGTGGAGCACCTTGTGAATAAGGTAGCTCGTGAAGTATACACTACAAATATGAATACTGACGAATAAGCTCATTTGAGCAATAGATATTTAAATCCGGCCCTAGGCCGGATTTTTTTTATTTTATTAAAACCTTAACAATATGCTTCTCCGATATACCTTTTTACTCGCGCTTATATTCTTACAATTTAATTTGCATGCACAAAAAAAGCATATCGCGAGAAAAAAAGGGAAAGCTAGTTTCTACGCTGATAAATTTGAAGGACGAAAAACTGCTAGTGGCGAAATTTTTCACCAAGCTAAGCTCACTGCAGCTCATAAGAGTCTTCCTTTTGGTACTTGGGTAAAAGTGATAAATCGAGATAATAAAAAGTCTGTAATTGTCCGTATAAACGATAGGGGACCATTTGTTAAAGGACGAATAATTGACTTATCTAAATCTGCAGCTAAAAAAATTGGCAAGCTTAAAAATGGTATTTATTCCGTTCGAATAAAAATTTATCAGAAAAAGAAGAAGCGCAAAAATCGCTAAGCCATACAAACGCAATAAAGCTACTCTCCCTAAATTTCACCTGTAGCATTAATAGAAAAAGTGAAGTCCTCCTCCATATGTTTGAACTGCTAAATTATAAAATTGACCATTGGGCGAATTTCCTTTAAACGATTCTAACAAAAGCAACAACTTACGATTTGCCAATTTATTACTCTTTATTTCAAAACCTACTTTTACTGAATAATTATTATTCCAATTGGTCTCCTCAAATCTCTGAAAATCGAAGGCTATTAGTGGGTAAACTTTTCCAAATATAGCACCCGGACTAACTAGCTCAGCACCCGTATGCCAGCTTTTGGTTTTTAAATCAGGAGTACTACTTATAATGCGACCTCCCCCACCATAAATTCGTAATGCTTTGCCCATATCCAGAGATACCAGAAAGTCAATACCTTCGTATGATAAGTTGACTCTTTCCGGACGATTTCGCAATAAAAATTCATCACCTAAGTGCGAACTTTGATGGTAAATTTTTCCTTGCATTGAAAGTGCACCATATCTCAAACTTAGTGGAAATCCTACTCGAAAATCGGAGTTAACCAAATCATCTGAAGGAGCATCAAGATCAAAAATAGAAAACACACCTACATCCAAGCCAAATTGCCACTTTCCACCTAATGCATTCCATCCCCATACAGCAAAGCTAGTTCCTAAATTAACTGCAGCTACACTACGCAATTGCCCGTTCTCTTTAAAATGTTGAATAGAAGCCGAAAAATGAGGTGATCTAGGATCAGCCAACAATGGTTCAAAAATTTCTTCACCAGGAAGAAATCCATTTAATTTATAATCTACAGTATACTGAGAATTTCCCATAAATGGAATTACTCCAAATGAGAATACTAGTATTGTTTTAATAATATTTGTTTGTAATTTCTGTATTGATCGCCTCATATCTATCCTCCTCCTTTTGTAAAAAAATACGAATCTTAAGTACACTTAATCGTTTCACATATTATATAAAATAGTGCAATTGATACTGATAGTCAAGCACAACACTCAATAAACGGCAATATTTTCTACTGATATCAGAAATTAATATTTTATCCAAAATCACATATAAGACAATAAATAACTGCTTTTTATACATGAATCTTTTAAAAGTTATGACATAGCTTTTAAAACTTATTTTGACAAAACATATCCCTATCTTATTGCCCTAGATTCATTAGTTAATCATTATTAAACAAATTATTATTCCAATTATAATCGAAGATTTTTTTAATAGCTTAACCTTCCAATATTATATCTGTAAAATTCAACATAAGAAAGAAGATCTAAGTGCCTGTACCTTTGGTTAAAAATTACACGCTATAATTAAACAGCATAAAAAAGAGCGTTACCCTTAGGTAGCGCTCTCCATATTTGAATTACAATCTAAATTAATCCTTGCAAATTATACATACAAGAAGAAGGTACTTTAGACAAGATGGCTAATATTTTTTGCTCAATGTACGACACATATTTCGTGGAGCACCTTGTAAATAAGGTGGCACGTGAAGTTTACACTACAAATAAGAATGTCAACGAATAAGCTTATTTGAGAAATTTATATCAAAATCCGGCTCTAGAGCCAGATTTTTTTGTTTTATTAGATCAGTAAATTATATTATATGCTTTACCGATATACCTTTTTACTTGCGCTTATTTTCTTACAATTCAATTTGCATGCGCAAAATAAGCCTATCGCAAAACAAAAAGGGAAAGCTAGTTATTACGCTGATACATTTGAAGGAAGAAAGACTGCAAATGGAGAAATTTTTCGACAAAATAAGTTCACCGCAGCTCATAAGAGCCTTCCTTTTGGCACTTGGGTAAAAGTGGTTAACTTGGATAATAAAAAAGCTGTAATCGTTCGTATTAATGATCGTGGTCCATTTGTTAAAGGTCGAATAATAGATCTTTCGAAAGCAGCAGCAAAGGAAATTGGCAACACAAATAAGGGAGTGTTCTCCGTTTTCGTGCAGGTTTATCGGAAGGATACAAATTTGATTCAGACTAAAGCGCTTCAAAAAACAATCTCGTTAATCCATAAACCGGCAGATTAGTTAAAATTGACTTTTGCCTACAAATCAACGCCCTCTATCCGAAACACCCAAGCATGCTTACATGGCATTTCATTATAAGTAACCTGAGAAACATCAATATGCATTTTTCCATTAGTCCATCTCCATGGTAAATCCTCTTGATAGCCCAATAAATTTACTTTGGCATCCGACAATGGTTTTGGTATTTCGAGTACTAACTCATTGCTTGGCCATTCTAAACTTATTGCATATAAATTTGAATTATTCACTGTAAACGACAGGTATTGATGCTGCGAAGTATAAATGGCATTTAAGCCATCCCCTTTTGTACTTTCAGCCTTAGAAAATAATGCTTGTGAGGGTACAATGTTTTTCTTTTGATTTCCTATTGTCCAAAACAAACGCATGCTTGCATTCTGACGTAACTCTGAATAAACAATTCTAATTGGATATTTTTCACCTTCCTTCAAAATAATTTCACCATTACCAGCACCGCTTGTCTTGCTTTCCATTACATTGCCTTCGGCCTGATTCGAAGCATTTGGATTCTTGTTAATAACTAATACTCCATTAATCCATACTTTGGCAGCATCGTCCACTTCTGCTTCAAAACGGTAAGATCCGCTTTTTGGAGCCTGAATAAATCCATTCCAAGCTACTTTAAAATTATCTTCCGAAATTGGTTTTCCTGGTGTATTTCGTACCCAATTAAAATCAATATTGGCATCTATTCTTTCCAACCTTACTTCTCTAAATTGTCCTTGTTTTAGTTCCCATCCTTTAGATCCATAAATGGCTTCCGAATTTACCTTTAACCAATTGCCCAATTGCAATAATCGTTCTTGTTGTAATAAAGGAATTTGTCCATCAGCCTTAGGGCCTACATTTAACAACATTCCACCGCCATTTGACACAGCTTTCACAAAGAAATGAATCAATTCACTTGCACTTAGATAGCTTCCAAGATCTTCGTTACGGTTTAAACCGAAAGATCTGCCTAAACCCCTACACTCGGCCCATGGTCTATTAATTTCTTTTATTCCCGCACTGTATTCGGGTGTTAAAAATCCAATATCAGAACCACTTCCCCAGCGGTTGTTAACAATGGCATCTTCTCCTACGGTATTATAAAGATCTGCAATCAGCTCGCGAGCATGCCAATCGTCTGCCGAATGAAACCATTCTCCATCGGTAAATAAAACGCTTGGCTTGTATCTGTGAATTAAATCTGTAAACTGAGGAAGCATGTATTCATCAACATATTTCTTCACCTGATCGTTAGGATCGGTATACCATCGAAAAAGAGGATTATTCCATTCAGGAAGGGAATAATAAAGGCCCATTTTCAATCCTTGATCGCGTACAGCTTGAGTCAAATCACCTACCAAATCTCGATTGGGTCCAACATCCACACTATTCCATCCAGGGGCTTCTTTACTAGGCCATAAACAATAGCCATCATGATGTTTTGCAACCATCACAACATATTTTGCTCCCGCTTTTTGAAATAGATCAGCCCAATCGTTTGGGTTAAAAAGTTCAGCTTTAAACAAGGGGGCAAAATCTCGGTAAGTAAAATCATCTCCAAAATTATTTTTGAGAAAAGAGGTACGAATAGAGTCATTCATCTGTAAACCTCGTAAATACCATTCTGCGTACGATTCTTTGCCTCCGTATGAAGGAACAGAATAAACTCCCCAATGAATAAAAATTCCCAATTTAGCATCCTTAAACCACTCTGGATACGCATGACTTTGAAGAGATTCCCATGTTGGTTGATATGTTTTTGAAGTTTGCTGAGCATGGGCTGAAAATTGAATAATTATAGCCAATGCGAGTAGATATATACTTTTTTTCATGGTGGATAAAGTGCTAATATGATTACTAAATTAACACAATATTATTGTTTCAAACAAAAAAAGAGCGTTACCTAAGGGTAACGCTCTCTATATTTGGATTACAGTCTAAATTAATCCTTAATTTTTGCTACTAAGAACTCACGGTTTAAACGAGCGATGTTTGCGATAGAAATTCCCTTAGGACATTCCACTTCACAAGCTCCGGTATTGGTACAGTTACCAAATCCCATTTCATCCATTTTTGCAACCATGTTCTTCGCACGACGAGCAGCTTCAATACGACCTTGAGGAAGTTTTGCAAGGTGAGATACCTTAGCAGAAACGAACAACATAGCCGAAGAGTTTTTACAAGTCGCAACACAAGCCCCACAACCAATACAAGCCGCAGCATCCATAGCTTCCTCAGCATCATCCTGAGAAATAGGAATAGCGTTACCATCAGGTACACCACCAGTGTTTACAGAAATATAACCTCCTGATTGAAGAATTTTCTCAAAAGCAGTACGGTCAACAATTAAATCTTTGATTACTGGAAATGCACCAGCTCTCCAAGGTTCGATTGTAATGGTTTCTCCTTCAGAAAATTTACGCATGTGCAACTGACATGTAGTAATATCATCATCTGGTCCATGAGCACGTCCGTTAATAAACAAGCTACACATTCCACAGATACCTTCTCTACAATCGTGATCGAAAGCAATCGGCTCAGTTCCACCATTAATCAACTCCTCATTCAAGATGTCAAGCATCTCAAGGAATGAAGTTCCAGTTGAAATATCATTGATTTTGTAAGTTTCAAACTTACCTTGGGCTTTAGCATTCTTCTGACGCCAAACCTTTATCGTTAATTCTTTTAATATCTTGTCTGCCATAGCTTACTTGTATGAGCGTTGAGTTAATTTCACATTCTCGAATACTAATTCTTCCTTGTGCAATTGAGGAGCTTTACCTTCACCTTGGAATTCCCAAGCTGAAACATATGCAAAGTTCTCATCATCACGTTTCGCTTCACCATCTTCAGTAGTTGATTCCTCACGATAGTGTCCACCACAAGATTCGTTACGATCCAAAGCATCACGAGCCATTAATTCACCTAAATCGATGAAATCTTCAACACGACCAGCTTTTTCAAGCTCAATGTTCATTGCATCATAATCACCAGGGATACGAAGGTCTTTGTAGAAATCTTCACGAAGTTTCTGAATTTCAGTAATCGCTAATTTCAGACCTTTTTCGTTACGAGCCATTCCAACATATTCCCACATGATGTTACCCAAACGCTTGTGGAAAGAATCAACCGACTTGCTTCCTTTGATATTATACAAACGAGACATACGATCAGTTACAGCTTTTTCTTTAGCTACAAATTCTTTGTGATTTGTATCGATACGTGGAACCTGAATTTCATCAGCTAAGTAATCACCAATTGTATATGGCAATACGAAATATCCATCAGCTAAACCTTGCATCAATGCAGATGCTCCTAAACGGTTAGCACCGTGATCTGAGAAATTAGCCTCACCAATAGCATACAATCCTGGAACGTTAGTCATCAAGTTGTAATCAACCCAAACACCACCCATTGTGTAGTGAATTGCAGGGTAAATTTGCATTGGCAATTCGTAAGGATTTGCTGCTGTAATTTTTTCATACATCTGAAATAAATTACCATAACGAGCTTCAATAACATCCTTACCTAATCTTTCGATAGAATATTTAAAGTCAAGATAAACTGCTTTTCCAGTTTCGTTTACACCAAAACCTTCATCACATCTTTCTTTAGCTGCACGAGATGCAACATCACGAGGAACTAAGTTACCATATGATGGGTATCTTCTTTCCAAGTAGAAATCACGATCTTCTTCAGCAATATCGTTAGCTGTGATTTCACCTTTTTGCAATTTAATCGCATCTTCTTTTTTCTTTGGAGTCCAAACACGACCATCATTACGCAATGATTCTGACATCAAAGTAAGTTTCGACTGCTGCTCCCCGTGAATTGGAATACAAGTTGGGTGAATTTGTACGTAACAAGGATTCGCGAAACAAGCTCCATTCTTATAGGCTTGCCATGCAGCACCACCATTACATCCCATAGCATTTGTAGACAAGAAGAATACATTACCGTATCCACCTGTTGCAATAACTACAGCATGAGCACTATGGCGCTCGATTTCACCTGTAACCAAGTTACGAGTGATAATACCACGAGCTTTTCCATCGATAGTTACGATGTCTAACATTTCGTTACGCTCATGCATTTCAATCTTACCTTGTCCGATCATACGATTCATAGAAGCGTAACAGCCTAACAATAACTGCTGTCCGGTTTGACCACGAGCATAAAAAGTACGACTTACCAATACACCACCGAATGAACGGTTAGATAAAGTTCCACCATACTCACGTGCAAAAGGTACACCTTGAGCAACACATTGATCGATGATATCACCACTTACTTCAGACAAACGATGAACGTTTGCTTCACGTGCGCGGTAATCACCACCTTTAACTGTATCGTAAAATAAACGATGAACTGAATCGTTATCGTTCTGATAATTTTTAGCAGCGTTAATACCACCCTGAGCAGCAATAGAGTGAGCTCTACGACCTGAATCTTGGTAGCAAAATGCTTTAACGTTGTACCCCATTTCTGCCATTGAAGCGGCAGCAGCTCCACCGGCTAGTCCGGTTCCTACAACGATAACATCTAATTTTCTCTTATTCGCAGGACTAACCACTTTAATGGCAGCTTTATGATTTGACCACTTTTCAGCTATTGGTCCGGCTGGAATTTTTGAATTTAATACTGTCATAACCGTTTTTTATTATTAGCAATTAAGCAAAAAAGTGTAAATACAAAGGAATAATTGCGAAACCTACTGCAATAAAAATTGCATAGATGTAACCAACTTTTTCCAATCTTGTTCTCCAAATACTATTGCTTAAACCAACTGATTGGAAAGATGACCAAAATCCATGTGCTAAGTGCATTCCTAAAAGGATAGCTCCCACAACGTAAAGTGCAGTGTAAACAATACCAAAAGTACCAGCAGTAAATAAGGCTTTCACCAAAGCTGCTCCATTATGCATCTCTTCACCATGAATAGTTACAGATTTCAATCCTTCTCCCGTAATTTGCATTGGCACAAAAAAGTGCATCAAGTGCATCACGATGAAAACCAAAACAAGACCACCCAAAACAAACATGTTTCGTGAAGACCAAGTACTGCTCTGTCCCAAATTCTGAGACGCATACTTCTGTGGACGAGCTTTCATGTTCTGAATAGTTAAAATTATCGCATAAATAATATGGATAAGAAAACCACCAGCCAATACAGGCTGTAAACCAAAACGAATAACCGGCATAGCCATAAAATGTGCTCCGGCATTAAACAGCTCACCTGTGCTGTCAAACATTAAAAAGGAGTTCAATATCAGGTGTACTAAAATAAATAGCACAAGAAAAAGTCCTGACAAACTCATTATCAACTTCTTCCCAATAGATGAACTTAAAAAACTGCTCATAAGTTTAAAGATTTAATTAGACTGTTTTTTATAAACTTTACTATATTAATTCGCAAATGTAAATGCTCCCATTCGTAGAAACGATATTTAGGAACATATGTAATTTATTTAGATTGATTCTATAACAAAAGGAGTATATGAATCATTCCTTAATTTAATGATTTAAAG
>JADGFH010000969.1 GCA_016743925.1 Labilibaculum sp. | reverse complement strand
GAACTGAGTTGCTAAAACACGATCGTAAGCAACTGGAATACCACCACGTTGTAAGTGACCTAAAACAGTTGTACGAATATCAGCTTCAACACCAGCTATTTTAAGTTCTGCAGCTAAACGATCAGCAGCACCACTTAATTTCAAGTTAGGATTACCGACCTCAGTACTCTCTTCAGCTAAAGCAATTCCACCTTTTGGCATAGCTCCTTCAGCAACAACAATAATTCCGAAACCTTTACCTTTCAAGAAACGAGTATCTAGTTTTTCCTTTATTCTCTTAATATCATAAGGAATCTCAGGAATTAAACAAGCTTCTGCTCCACCTGCAATAGCAGCACTTAAAGCGATCCAACCTGCATCACGACCCATTGCTTCTAAAACAAATATACGGTTATGAGATGCAGCAGTTGTTTTCAACTTATCTACAGCTTCAGTACAAATCTGTACCGCAGTTTGATAACCGAAAGTAAAATCTGTTGCAGAAAGGTCATTATCAATTGTTTTTGGTACCCCAATAATATTCAATCCTTTTTCGTAAAGAGCTTGAGATATTTTTTGAGAACCATCACCACCAATACTAATAACAGCATCAATTCCAAGGTATTGTAACTTACGAATCATCTCATCAGAACGATCTGCAGATCCCCAAGAACCATCTTTGTTTTTTACAGGCCAAGCAAATGGACCACCTTTTGTTGTAGTACCTATCATAGTACCACCTTGGTAATGGATACCCTTAACAGCGGCATCATCTAATATCTTAATTTCAGTTGGTTCTTTCAATATTCCATCAAAAGACTGAATACTTCCTACTACTTCCCAATCTTTTTCTTGAGCTGCACGTTTCACAACGGCGCGAATTACGGCATTTAACCCTGGGCAATCACCACCCCCGGTTGCAACTAATACTCTTTTCATAATCGTCAATTTAATATATTTCAATCAATTTGCTTGGCTAGCTCGGCTAAAGTAAAACTATTTTTTCAAAATCGAACAAACAATTTCACAATCAATGAATTGCAATCGATTTCGAGATCTTTTTTTATAATGAATTTGAATTGTTAATTTTATAAATGCAATATGTCCAAACCTATTTGAGCTGATTTAACTTACTTATCCATTTAAATTACAGCACATTCACCTAAATTATAAAATTTAAAACAATGAGAATAATTATTTTACAATCCGACATTACAAAACTACAGGTTGATGCGATTGTAAATGCGGCAAATTCAAGTCTTCTTGGAGGTGGTGGCGTAGATGGAGCAATTCATAGAGCAGCAGGTCCTGAACTTTTAAGGGAATGTAAAAAATTAAACGGTTGCCCAACTGGAGAAGCCAAAATTACCAAAGCGTATCAGTTACCTGCTAAACATGTAATACATACGGTAGGACCAATATGGAAAGATGGTAACCAAAATGAAGCTATTTTATTAAAGAATTGTTATAAAAACAGTATCCGCATAGCAGAAGCTTTAAAATTGGAAAGTTTTGCCTTCCCTAATATTAGCACAGGAATTTATGGCTACCCCAAAAATGAAGCTGCTAAAATTGCGATTAAAACAGTACAAAAAGAAAAATATAAACATCTAAAGGAAATTAGCTTTTGCATTTTCGATAATGAGAATTTAGCTATTTATCTGGAGCTACTTAAATAGAAATTGTCTCTTCAACAACCTCATCTAAATTCCAACGCTTGTATTTACCCCAGTTAAGCATGCCTGTATATCCTTTTTCTTCAAGGAAAACAATTACATTCTGTGTTTTTAAGCTTAAATCACAATATAAAATAAGAGGTTTATCTTTAGGTATTTCAAGGTACCATTGATCTACTTTATCATGCGGAAAATTCATTGCTCCTGGAATATGTCCCATTAAGTAATATTCTTCTTCTCTCACATCTAAAATCCAAACTTCTGCACTATCCTTACGAGTTAAAGATAAAAGTTCTTCCGCATTCAAATATTTTTTTAATTTCTCTCCTCCACTAGATATATATCCATGATAATTTGGGACATGCATAAAGTACCAATACACACCAAATATTAGTGAAAGAAAGGAAAAAACAATCAACAATATATTCATAGAATATTTTTACATCAAGCTAGTAAAGATTTTTTACTTCACAAGAATACAAAAAAAAATCTCCAATAAAGGAGATTTTAAATATCATATCTAAATCGATTAACGTTTCATTGTTGCAATGAATGTATCTTCG
>JADGFH010000185.1 GCA_016743925.1 Labilibaculum sp. | reverse complement strand
AAATAATAAGTATTTGTGATAGGGAGATAGTTTTTGTCAATTATCTTAAAATGAAATGTCAATTGATTGTTTAGGTTGAAATTAATGTCTGTAATTCATAAATGATGATTTACGATTCATTTATTTTAGATGCCTAGAGATAAGAGTTGTTTGAAAAAAAGATGAAAACGTTTGCGTAAGTTGAATTTTTACACTTATATTGTCATCGATTTATAAGAAAAACGAAAAACCATTTGTAATCGAATTAAATCACACCTTTTGATTCTCATCGTTAATTGTGTTGAGATCTTACTAACCACTAACTAATCACTAACAATGAGGTCCTGCTTATTCTAAATAAGCAGGATCTTTTTTTATGCTTATTTTTCGATTTATCTTTATTGATATCATCTTTAAAAAAGGAGGTGAAAGATGATAGTGAAATTTAATTGAGAGACTATAAAATCATGAAGCAATAAGATCTATGACAAAACTTATATAAAAAATATGCTTTGGAAAGAGAAAGATAAGAGGTTTAATTACTTACAAAGTTTAAGTGTTTAATAACGCTCTGATTTGCAATCGTTTCCAGAAAGTGTTTTTAAACATTCTCTAAAGAGGAAAAAAACATGCAAAAGTACTTTGATTTGTATCGAAAGACATTAAAATTTGCATGTATAAATATTTCGAATCACACGTAACAAATTAACAAATATCCACTAACAATGACACCCAAGTTAAAAGCGCAAGCAGGGACTTTTGAATCAAGCGATATCATGATATTGATTGAGCCAGTTGAAAAGGATTCTGGGCGCAAAATTGATATTTCTTCGACAGTAATGCTTCAGTTCGAAGAAGATATTAAAAAGACTATTTCAGATGTGCTTGATGAACTTCAAATTAAAGATCTTCATCTTATCGCTAAAGATAAAGGAGCACTAACGCAAACAATTAAAGCTAGAGTAGAAACAGCAATTAAGCGATCTTTAGGTATTCAGGAGGGGACAATGTAATGGCAAAGAAGAAAAGAAGATCAATGTTATACATTCCCGGAAATAATCCGGCAATGATTCAACAAGCTGGTGTTTATGGTTGTGATGCGGTACTTCTGGATTTGGAAGATGCTGTTGCATTAAACCAAAAAGATGCAGCCAGAATTTTGGTTCGTAACATGCTTAAAACAGTAAATTTCTACGAAACTGAAGTTTGTGTACGTGTAAATAACTTTCACACTCCTTTCGGACTAATCGATTTGGAAGAGATAGTGCCTTTGCAGCCTGATAATATTCGTTTTCCAAAAACAGAAACTCTTGCAGATGTTAAAGAGTTTATGAAAGAGGTTCGCAGAATTGAAAAGGAACATGGCATTAAGAATCCTACCATGACAATTCACGTAATGATTGAGACAGCTAAGGGAGTTGCGAATGTTTACGAAATCGCATCTGCTGATCCAAGAATCGATGCAATTACAATTGGAGGGCAAGATTTAACTGCTGATATGGGGATTATTAAAACTCCAGATGGTGTGGGTATAGATTATGCTCGAAAAAGAATTGTAATGGCTGGTAAAGCTAATGGCTTAGACGTTTTAGACACCGTATTTGCTGACGTTAATGATGAGGTAGGCCTGCGTGAAGAAACGGAATACATTAAAAAAATTGGTTTCGCAGGAAAAGCTTTGATTAATCCTCGTCAGGTAGATGCTGTGCACGAAGTATTTAATCCAACCGAAAATGAAGTGCGTAAAGCATATCGCGTTTATTCTGAATTTATAAAGAATAAGAAAGCTGGTATTGGTGTTTTCGCAATTGATGGAAAAATGATTGATGCTCCGGTTGTTCAGAGAGCAATTACGGTATTGGAATATGCAAAAATCGATTTGACAGAAATCGAAAAAAATGCAGGTTAGTTTAAGCTTTGATTCTTAAAGAAGTAGACAAATGAAAAATGCAATAGGAGTTGAAATTCCTGAATATATAGAAGGCCTTGGTAAATTAGAACCTTTCCAGGGAGTTTGGAAAAGTATTATTGAAGATGAAGTTCCATCTACAAATATTTCCAGAACACTAAAAGCAAAAAAACCTCACGTTTCTAAAATTTGCGATAATCTAAAAGAAGCAATTCGAAAATGTGAGCCTTTTGATGGAATGACAGTTACTTGTCATCACCATTTAAGAGGTGGCGATGGTGTTTTAATGCAGACCATTAAAATATTAGATGAGATGGGAATCAAAGACATTACTTTGGCCTCATCATCTTTAACTTCTGCTCATGATGGTTTGGTGCCGTATGTTGAGAAAGGAATGATTACAAGAATTTTTTCATCTGGAATTAGAGGAGCCTTAGGTGATGCTATTTCTACTGGAAAATTAAAATATCCTGCAATTATTCACTCACACGGTGGTCGTGTTCGTGATTTTTTAACAGGAAGAATTAAGCCTGATTTATCCGTTTTAGCTGCTTCAGCTGCTGATGAAGAAGGTAATGCTACAGGTGCTCATGGGCCTTCGGCTTTTGGGTCGATGGGATATGCTGATATTGATGCCAGATATTCTCGTAATGTTATTATTGTTACAGATAATATGGTAGAGTATCCTTGTATACCTTCTACTGTTCGTCAACATTTTATCGATTATGTTGTAAAAGTTGATAGCATTGGTGATGCAACAAAAATTGCTTCGGGAACAACGCGTATTACGAATTCACCGATGGACTTGCGCATTGCACGTATTGCAGCTAATGTGATTGAGCATTCTGGATTGTTTAAAAATGGAATGTCCTTTCAGGTAGGTGCAGGTGGTGCTTCGTTAGCGGTTGCTAAATTTCTTCGTGAAGACATGAAGCGAAAAGAGATTATTGGAAGTTTTATGATTGGTGGTGTTACATCTTATGGTGTTGACATGCTTAATGAAGGTTTGTTTCATTCTATTTTTGATGTGCAATCTTTTGATGCTGCAGTAAGTACTTCTGTGTTAAACAATCCAAACCACATTGAGATTTCTTGTGATCAATATGCAAATCCGAATAACTGTGGATCCATGACCAATAAATTGGATGTAGTTGTTTTAGGAGCATTAGAGGTTGATGTTGATTTCAACGTGAATGTAATTACAGGTTCTTCTGGAGAAATTAGAGGAGCATCTGGAGGACACTCCGATACAGCTTCGGGTGCAAATTTAACAGTTGTAGTTTGTCCTGCTTTTAGAGGAAGATTACCTATTGTAAAAGATCGTGTGCATACAGTTGTAACGCCTGGTGAAAGTGTAGATGTTATTGTAACAGAAAGAGGCGTTTGTGTAAATCCTTCGAAACCAAATTTGGCTGCAGCTCTAAAAAAGGCAGGTTTAAACATTGTTGATATTCGCGACCTAAAAGTAGAGGTTGAAGAAATGACTGGTATACCTGCAGAAAAGCAATTGGGAGATAAAATCGTTGGCTTGGTAGAGTATAGAGATGGAACTATTATTGATGTGATATATAATGTGGAAAATCTCTCATAGTATAGAGAGTGTTTTATTCTAATCAAATACATTACGCCCTAACTGTTTATTACATTTAGGGCGTATTATTAATAGTACAGATGGAGAAGCTAATTAGCGAAATATTAAATGCCAAAGAAGAGCGAGCCGAAGCAAGAAAAGTAATTGCTTCAAAGAGACTTGTCTCATTAAGTTTGACCCTTAATATTCCAGGAGTTCCAAAGTCTAATGACTTAATAAATCGTTTCTTTTCTCACAGTCTTGCTGATTTAAAAAGATTCTTACTCTCTTATCGAATAGTGATTAATGAGGATGAGGAAATTGTAAATAAAGATGCTGCTGGAGATTTTTACCTTGTTCCAATTTGTGACACAGGTGTAAGTGCAAAAGCAATAAAAGAGATTACGGAAGGTTTTGAAGAAGATCATCCGCTTGGACGCTTGTTAGATGTTGATATTACAGATGAAAACGGGAATCCTATTTCATCAGGAAATGCAAAGGTATGTTATTTCTGTAGTGAGCATCCTGCCGTTTATTGCATGAGAATGCAAACGCATGAATATGCTGCAATGAGGAAATGCATTGAGGAAGATCTGAATGAATTTCTTGAACTTAAGAGAAAGGATCGAGTTTGTAAAGATTTATCGGTTTATGCATTAAAGGCATTACTTCATGAAGTTTCTCTATCACCAAAACCTGGTTTAGTCGATCGCTTTTCAAGTGGTTCGCACACCGATATGGATTATTCTACCTTTTTAAATTCAAGTGCTGTTTTAGCAGTCTATTTTAAAGAAGTTGCTGAGTTTGGATTTTCTTTTTCATCCAGCAATGGTAAAGATGCCCTTCCCAAGTTGCGACAAATTGGTTTGCAAATGGAGGAGGATATGTTTGTAGAAACAAAAGGAGTAAACACACACAAAGGGGCAATTTTTTTATTGGGTTTTTCTCTTTTTGTGTCGGCTCTTAAAATTAAAAAACAGAACTTTTCCTACGATTCATTTGTTGATCAGATAAAAGAATTAAATGGTAGTTTGGTCGAAAAGGAATTGGGTCAGAAACTATATTCGAAGGGTAAAACTCACGGAGAAGAGTGTTTCGAAAAATTTGGAGAGAAGGGAAAAGGAATTAGAGGAGAGATAGAAGCAGGTTTACCATGTGTGTTTAAGCATGCAATACCTGTATTGAATTTTTGTTTCGATGATTTGAAGCTGGAAAATGACTCGTCTATTCAGTTTGGACTTACAAAAGCACTTTTATCCTTAATTGCGCACAATAATGATAGTAATATCTTATATCGCAAGGGGGAGCAAATTCTTGATGAATTAAAAGACTTGTCGCAACAAGCTTTTGAAGTTTATGGATCGGATTGTTTTGATGAGAAATACCAAAGTTTGATGAGTTTTTGTGAGCAAAATAGAATCTCTCCAGGAGGATCAGCTGATTTATTAGCAGTGAGTTACTTTATATATATGGTACATCAAAAATACGCGTAAGTTTTTGCTGAATACTAATTGATACGGAATAAAAAAATAACATTTATCATGATTTAACACTTAAAATACTCCTTTCATAACATATAAAATTAAAGGTGTATTTTCTGTGAAATTCATATCATTGACTAGTTAAATACAATAAACAAAAACACAACAAATACTAAAACGAACTACTAAGTATGGGCGTTGAGAATACAGATTATAGGGAAGAGTCTTTAGATTTAAAGAATCCCTTTGACATAAAATTAGTTTCAGAATTTATGGAGCCATTGGGCTTCGAATTCGATCCTAGCGATGTTGATTACGCCATGATCCTTTATAATTTGAATGGGGAAGTAATCGGAACGGGATCATATAAGGGGAGAGTCTTAAAGTATGTAGCAGTTTCACCAAAATTTAGAGAAGGCGCTGCTTTTGCTCAAATCGTTACCCATTTAATTGACCTTGTAATTCTTAAGCATAAGCATATTTTTGTTTATACCAAGCCTCGTAATTTAGAGGTGTTTAAGGGCTTAGGATTTACCGAAATAGCAACTGCTGAACCTTTGTTTTCAGTGCTTGAGTTTGGCTATGAAAATATAAAGACTTATCAGGACTATTTGAGATCAATTAAGAAGGATCTTAATGTTGGAGATATTGCTTCAGTTGTGGTTAACTGTAATCCTTTTACAAAAGGTCACAAGTATCTAATTGAGAAGGCGTGTAAGGAAAATAGAATCGTCTACCTATTCATCGTTGAGGAAGATCGCTCTTCTTTTACTTTTGATATTAGATGGCGACTAATTAAAGAAGAGCTTGGGCACTTGGACAATCTCGTTATGGTTAAAGGAGGCAATTACGTTGTTTCTGGAACTATTTTTCCGTGTTATTTCCTTAAAGAGGAAAAAGAATGTGACATTGCTGATAAGCAAGCTGAATTAGATGTAATCACCTTCTTGAACTATATCGTGCCGATATTGAATATCAATAGGAGATATGTTGGTACAGAAATGTACTCACCGGTAACGGCTGCTTATAACGCAGCAATGTTGAAATACCTTCCTTCTAATGGAGTTGAAATCCTAGAAATTCCTAGAATAACACAAGGAGGAGCTGATAATTACATTTCGGCATCGAAGGTAAGAAAGGCAATTCGAGAAGATAGATTAAATGACATTCTTGACTTTTTGCCTGATTCAACGAAGAATTATCTTTTATCAGATGAGTCATTAGAGATTCGGGAGAAAATACGAAATACAGTTTCAAGACATTAAAATGACAAAGCCGGATTTTCATCCGGCTTTTTTTATGGTATATTTTGTCTATTTTAATCTTAGTTTTTTTCTAAGAATAGATAAACTTGTTGGTTTTGAATTGTATCTGTATTTGGCAAATACCAAATAAAAAAGCAATAGTAAGTTGAAAATATAATTAAAATACAGAGGAATGTGGTAATTTTTATTGGCGATATCATCTATGAAAATATAGCATAGCGTAAATACTTCACCCCAAAACCATAGCCAAATAAACAATTCATTAAGATCGTCTGTTTTTTTTGTTTTATATGTGTGGATAACTTGTGGAAGAGCGCAAATAGCAAAAAGAATACTACCCATCCATCCAATAACCTCGTTTGCTTCCATATTGTAAAATTTTATGCAAAAATGAGGAAAACAAAGGAGAAAAAGGAGTATTTGAACTAATTTCTTTGAATTAACAATAGGGTTCTATCGTCGTCATATTTTGAGATGTTAAAAAGCTGTGCCAATTCTGTTTCTAACTCTTTTGCTGCGATAATCTCTTTGTTCTTTTTATTGTCTATTGCATAATGCATCGCGTCGTCACCAATCATTTCTCCAGTTTTATCATTAACAGCTTCACTGTAACCATCCGTATAAAAAATAAGTTTGTCACCTAGGTTAAAATCACGAACTAGGCTTTGGTATTTGCCTTCTTTCACTACACCTAATAGTGTGCCAACAATATTTAATTGAGAAATAGATTTGTCTGTGCCATTATAAAAGAATGGTCGAAGTGCACCTGCCGAAGCAATACTAATTTTATTCGACGAGGAGCAAATTGAAATAATACTTAAGGTAGTGAAGACTTCTGTAAGCTGAATATCTTTAAACAGATATTCATTAATAATTTCTAAAAATTTACCTGGAGATTCAACAAAATCAAGCTCTTGTCTGTTTACAAAAAAGTTAATAGTACTTCTAATATAGGCTATATACGCAGGAACAAAGAACCATGCATCCCATTTTTTTCCCATAACATCTCCCAAAATCAAGATTTTTGTGTTTTCGTCGATGTCAACAACTTCGTAATAATCTCCTCCTGGAAGCTTGTCGTAAGGTTGATTTAATATTTGAATGTTGTAATCACGAAGATCATCCTCAAATTCACTTTCGAAACGAATTGGGGATCTTTTTGCAGCAGTATTTAGCGCATTTAAATATTTGTTTTTTAAATCGTGCTCTCTTTGAACATTAGAGTTAATCTGATGAATAATCAGCTTCGGATTTAGATTTTTAAATAAAAAATTACTGATTTTTGAATTTAATAGTTGATCAATTTTATCCATATTTTCAGTATCAGAAATTAAGATACTTATTGGGATATGGTGAGATACAATCTCTGTAATTTTATCTAAAATGGCAATTGCCCATTTTGCTTTATCGTCTATAATAATTCCCCAAGTATTTGTGTCTTGAAGAGCCATAAAGAAATCGGTATCAGAGTAAACCGCTTTAATATTTGTTTTTAGGTGTTTTCGTGGGAGAGCAAAGGGTTTAATTCTATTTGCACAATAGATTAAATTTCCTTTTTCAAAACTAATATCATCCTTTCTAGCACTGTCAAGAATATCTTTTCTGAGATACGCTTTTTTTAAATGAGACTGAATTTTAGAGATGAAAATCTTTTGCTTTATTGGTTTGGTAATGAAGTCATCCGCACCGTCATTAAGATTTTTAATCCAAGTTTCTTCTTCTGTGTTTCCAGAAAGGAAAATAAAAGGTGTATGTTGATATTCAGGCGTTTTTCGAAGTCGCTTCACTAGTTCATTACCATCTATAACCGGCATGTAAAGGTCAGAGATGATAAGATCAAAATGTTGGCTTTTAGCTTGATCAATAGCTTCTTTGCCATTTTTCGCCAATGTTGTTTGATAACCTAAGCCTTTAAGAGTAAACTCAATAAATTTTAAGATAACTACATCGTCATCAACAACAAGTATATTTGGCGAAACTTTGGCCATTCAAGCAATTTATTCTGCTGATGAAAAACTGTTAACACAAGCTGTTGTATCCTGCAAGATGTCAAAAATAGAGTCAAGCTGCATTAGTTCAATTAACTCCATAACATCGTTGTTGATATTGCAAAGTTTAATAAAACTCTTGTGCTCTTTTGAGGTTTTTAGTGCAGATAATAAGGCTCCAAATCCTGAGCTATCAATAAAACTTATGTCTTCAAAATCAATAACCAATTGTGATTTTGGTTGAGTTAAGAATTCATTCATTTTTTCCTTCGCAAGATTCGCATTTAGTGCGTATAACCTATTGGTAGCACCCAATTTCATTATGGTTACAGAGTTAACTTGTTTGGTTTCGATATTCATAGTGGTAAAATCTGGTGTAAATTGTTAATGTTGTCCTAGCGTTTCTTTAAGTTCTCTAATAGCTAAAGTACATTGAGTTAAAAAGCCTTCTACTAATTCTGGAATATGCTTTAGTTCAATGTCATTATTAGTTTCATACTTCACATTAATCCAATTCTTTTCATCAGAAGGACTAAATTCAATGCCTTTTTCTTTT
Organism: Labilibaculum sp.; assembly: GCA_016743925.1. Lineage (GTDB taxonomy): Bacteria > Bacteroidota > Bacteroidia > Bacteroidales > Marinifilaceae > Labilibaculum. The sequence continues at coordinate 610 of JADGFH010000185.1, read as the reverse complement.
TTTATTTGTAATTCAAATTTAAGATTCCCTTTTGAAAAATGTTCTAATTGTTCAAGATAACTTCCTGTTTTTTCCATTCCCATTGTTCTAACTGACGATTTTGCTTTGTGAGCAATAGCACCTAAAGCTTGCCAATCTTGGGATTCGAAACTATTAGAAACCTCATCTAAGAACTCGGGGACTTGTTCTATAAAAATATCAATCATTTCTTTGATGATACTGTAGTCATTCCCAGACATTTCCTTTAAATAGCTTAAGTCAGTAAGCTTTTCCCCTAGAGTCATTTAGTTGAGATAAGGTTTATTAACGTTTAATTTAGTCAATTTTATGCTTTTAATAATGCTATTTTCTAAATATTTCATTCAGATCAAATAAACAATATTAATCATGATTAAGACATATGCAATAATACTAAAATATTTTCAATTTACCTATAAGCTAAGTTATTCTACATGTGCTTAAATCGTCGGTTTTATTGAATCTTTATTGGTTATAGTTTAATAAGATTTTTTTATAATAAAACATGAAAAATTGATTATTAAACTAAACTTAAAATTTTTTTTTTCGTATCATCATTGTTTTATGAATTTAACCTATTCTCAAATATAAC
>JADGFH010000184.1 GCA_016743925.1 Labilibaculum sp. | reverse complement strand
TCTAAAAATGCAGTTGATGCAATGGAAGGGAAAGGTCAATTGAAATTTTCTCTTTCGAGTAAAGCAAATCAATTAGTAATTGACATTAGTGATACGGGAAAAGGAATCGCTAGAAATCAGTTTAAAACGATTTTTAAGCCTGGTTTTACTTCTAAAAAGCGCGGATGGGGCTTAGGATTATCACTTTCTAAGCGAATTATTGAAAATTATCACCGTGGAAAAATATTTGTTGTAAGTTCAGAATTGGGTAATGGTGCGGTTTTCAGGATTATTTTACCTCTAAATTGATGTATTTAGTTTTCAAATAGCTTGTTTTTTTTTGAAACCACCAAAGATCTACCTATTTTTGCACCCCGTTTTTATAGGAGTTGAAGCATTGAAACTGGCATTCAGATTAATAATTGATTGATCTTGTCAAAAAAGATGTCGAAATTTGTAAAGACGTATGATTAATTTTTATACTTTTGCAAAGTTTTATTAGAATATTTTGGACTATCTAGCAAAATATACGATTCCTTTCAAAGGATTGAAAGATGGTAAGCATGAGTTTCATCACACCATTGATCAGAAATTCTTTGAGCATTTTCGAGAGGAAGATGCATACCAAACTGACGTTTCAGTGAAAGTTACACTGGAAAAGAAGACTTTGGTTATGACTCTTACCATTGAATTGGATGGGGTATTGAAAATAGCTTGTGATCGTTGCCTCGAGCAATTTGACATGAAAGTAAGTGGAGAAAGCTCTGTTTACGTGAAATTTGGAGAGGAAAATGAAGAACTGGCAGAAGATGTAATTGTTATTTCAGAAGCAGTAAACGAACTTGAAACGGCATATTACATTTATGAATTGTTTTCGCTCAGCTTACCATTAAGCTTTACTCATCCTGAGGATGAAGATGGAAACAGTACATGTAACGAAGAAATGATTCAGAAATTGAATAGCCATTCGGCTGACAATGAAGAAAGCATTGATCCGAGATGGAATGATTTAAGAAAATTGATTGATAATAAATAGTTAAATAGGTTGAAAAATGGCACATCCAAAACACAGAACGTCGAAGCAGAGAAAAGGTAAGAGAAGAACTCATATCAAAGCAACTCCTGCTACTTTAGCATCTTGCTCAAATTGTGGAGCAACTGTTAAATATCATACTGTTTGCCCTGAATGCGGATTTTACAGAGGTAAATTGGCAATCACAAAAGAAGTTACAGCATAACCTAAGTTAAATTATTTAGGTTGAACGCAATATGTAAATTTGCTCCTCAGGAATTACTTGGGAGCAATTTTGCTTATTATACATATTCATAAATTTGTCTAAGGGGAACTTAGTGGAATCGATCAATTTTTTGTTCGTATTTCTTGTTATGTTCTCTTACGGAGGTATAATGATTTGTGTAGAGAGAAGCTGAATCTATCTGATAAACACTAAGTAAGCTAAAAGAATGTCGAAAATTAATGCAGTAATAACTGGTGTTGGAGCTTATGTTCCAGACTATGTTCTTACCAATGAGGAATTGAGCACTATGGTTGATACAACCGATGAGTGGATCATGACTCGTATTGGTATTAAGGAAAGAAGAATTCTAAAAGGCGAAGGAAAAGGATCTTCAGATTTAGGAGCAAAAGCTGTTGAAGAGGTTTTAAGAAAAACCAATACTTCTCCTGAGGATGTTGATTTGTTGATTTGTGCAACAGTAACTCCTGATATGCAATTTCCTGCAACAGCTAATATTATTAGCGACAAAGTGGGAATTAACAATGCATTTAGTTTTGATTTAAATGCAGGTTGTTCAGGTTTCTTATTCGCTTTAGTTACAGGTTCTAAATACATTCAATCAGGAATGTATAAGAAGGTTGTAATTGTTGGTGCTGAGAAAATGTCATCTATAGTTGATTATACAGATCGTCAGACTTGTGCAATCTTTGGTGATGGATCAGCTGCAGTAATGTTAGAGCCAACAACAGAAGAACTTGGAGTGATGGACGAAATGTTACATACACAAGGATTTGGAAGAAAGCATTTGCATCAAAAGGCAGGTGGATCTTGCAAGCCAGCAAGTCACGAAACAATTGATGCTCGCGAACATTTTATTTACCAGGAAGGAAACCATGTATTTAAGCATGCAGTTTCTAATATGGCAGATGTTTCTGTTGAGATGATGGAAAAACACAATATGTCAACCGACGATTTAGCCTGGTTGGTTCCACATCAAGCGAATAATCGTATTATTGAAGCCACAGCTAAACGAATGGGCTTAGCAAAAGAGAAAGTAATGATCAATATTGAAAAATATGGCAATACTACTTCTGCTACGATTCCGTTGTGTTTATGGGAGTGGGAAGATCAATTACATAAAGGCGACAACATTATCCTTTCAGGATTTGGCGCTGGCTTTACTTGGGGTTCCATTCTATTGAAATGGGGTTACGATCCAAAATAAGACAATAATAGATTTCAAAATATAAAAGACCTCCAATTTGGAGGTCTTTTTTTGTTTGTAATCGTCTGATTTAAGTGGTATTTCTCAACCAAATTTTTATATTTGTAGGGCTTGCATTGAGTATTGCAAGATCTTTTCTCACACGGAGATACTATTTTTAATAATATTGAGTTGATTGAATACTAAGGATGAAAAGAATAGCAATTGATTTGAAGCATTATATAGCTTTTAATTGTAAATGATTTTCATTTTAGTTACTGGTTTGGTTTTCAGAATAACTGATAAATAAGAACCGATAATACTCGAAATTATATTTCAATACGATCATAAAATGTTTAGTAAAAAAAATAAAATGAGCAGAAACAACGAAGTACAGCCAACAGCAGTTAATTTAATTTGCGACGGAACATCTATAAAAGGTAATGTTCAAGCATCCAGAGATATTCGAATTGATGGATATCTTAATGGGAAAATGGACGTGAATGGAAAAGTTGTAGTGGGCAATACCGGAAAAATTGAAGGTGATGTAAAATGCAAAACAATTGACGTTTCTGGACGAGTTGAAGGTAATATTATGGCTTCGGAAATGGTTAATCTGAAAAATACAGCCGTAATTCTAGGAAATATCACTACAGATAAAATTTCAGTTGAGCCTGGTGCTAAGTTTACAGGAACATGTAAAATGGGGGAACAAGCTCCTAAAAAAGATGAAAAAAAATAAAAAGGAACCAATAAACACTCTTGAAAATCGGAAAAAGCAAACGAGTAGTATTGCAAAATATTCGGGTCTTGCTTTTCAGATGATTGCAATTATTCTTCTGATTTTATTCGGAGGAATAAAATTGGATGAATTTTTAGAAAGAGATTTTCCTCTTTTTACTTTTCTTGGTGCGATTATGGGAGTGGTATTAGCTCTTTATTTTGTCTTAAAGGATTTATTGAAGAAGAAATAGTAGTAAGGAGATTATTGCATGGAAAAAAAATATAAAAATTACATTTACAAACTTGGTTTGATATCGGTACTCTTACTGGTTATTTCTAGCGGCTTATTTTTGACCATCTTAGAGCCTTGGTTTAATTATTCTTTTCCGTTTATAATATTGTATTTTTTCCTATTTGGTTCATTTCAGCATTTCAAATTATTAAAATCAGCTAAGAAATCACCTCAGGCTTTCAATACAAATTACATGGCTTGGTTCGGAATTAAAATGTTTTTCAATTTAAGTTTTGTAATTATATATGCATTACTGAATAGGTCGCAGGCATTGAGTTTCGTCTTGTTTTTTGCAGTTTGTTATATGGTCTATACTACCTTTGAAGTAATTGCACTAACTAAGAATTTAAGATCGGGAAATGTTAAATGATTATAAAAAGTTCAGCAATGAGCTTTTTTTATTAAATTTGGGAGACAAATTCAAGAATTGATATTGGAATAAAATATCAATTCTTGAAAATAGTTAGTATAAAGAATCAAATTAATTTGCGGGTAAATAAGCGAACTTTACTTGTGAAAATAAACGGATAGAACTAAACCAAATGCAAATTTGGAAAATCTATTAAAAGTAAGTGATTTACGTATGAAAAATATTCATCGATTACTGTTAGTTTTCTTTTTGATAGGAGTTGTAACACCTGCTATTGCTTCTGATGAACATGCTCAGCATTCTAATGTTACACCTGAAGAAGAAAAATTTGAGGCAGGGGATTTTATTATGGACCACATTGCTGATGCTTATGATTGGCATATTTTAACCATTGACGATTTTCACGCTACAGTGCCTTTACCTGTTATTGTGTTTTCTGAACACTCAGGATTTCACATGTTCATGTCGAGTAATTTTCATCATGGACATTCATCTTACAAAGGCTTTTCAATTGCTAGCGAAGGTGATTACAGAGGGAAAGTAGTTGAAATGGTTGGCGGACATGAAGTTCGTCCTTTTGATATTTCAATGACTAAAAATGTGGTTGCCATGCTAATTAGTATGTTCATTCTTTTGTGGGTTTTTATATCTGTAGCGAAAGCTTATACGAAAAGGAAAGGGCAGGCACCAAAAGGGATGCAATCTTTTGTTGAACCTATCATCATCTTCGTTCGAGATGAGATCGCAAAACCAGCAATTGGAGAAAAAAAATATGCAAAATACATGCCTTATCTGTTAACCATCTTTTTCTTTATTTGGTTGAATAATTTAATGGGCTTGGTTCCATTGCTTCCAGGAGGGGCTAATGTTACCGGAAATATTACCATCACTTTGGTGTTGGCCTTATTTACTTTTATAATTACTACGGTTAATGGTAATAAGAATTACTGGATACACATTTTCAATACGCCAGGCGTACCTTGGTGGTTAAAATATCCTATTCCATTAATGCCATTGGTTGAATTGATGGGAGTTATTACAAAGCCATTTGTTCTAATGGTCCGACTTTTTGCCAATATCACGGCAGGTCACATGATTGTTCTGGCTTTTGTTAGTTTAATATTTATTTTTGGGCAAACAAGTGCTGCAATGGGATATGGAGCGTCAATTTTGTCGGTGACTTTCATTGTATTTATGGATATATTGGAATTGCTTGTTGCCTTAATTCAAGCTTATGTATTTACGCTTCTTTCTGCGCTTTATTTTGGTATGGCAACAGAAGAGCATCATTAAGAATTTTCAACTCCTTAAATGGAGCTATTTATAGTTTTAATTTTTAAACAAAACGCTATGATTACATTATCAATTCTTCTTCAGGCTGCTGCTAGTATGGGCATCGCCAAAATGGGTGCTGCTTTTGGAGCTGGTTTGGCTGCTATTGGTGCTGGTATCGGTATCGGTAAAATTGGTGGTTCTGCTCTAGAGAGTATTGCTCGTCAACCGGAAGCTTCTGGAGATATTCGTTCAAACATGATTGTGGCTGCTGCCCTTATTGAAGGTGCTGCTTTTTTCGCGATTATCATTTGTTTGCTTATCGTATTGTAGATTTTTACAAAAAAAATTCCACAATTTGCCAGAGGGGATTGCCTGCGGTAAATTGTGGTACTTATTTGAATTTAACATCACTTTAGGTGAATTAAAATAGAATAACATGGGCTTGGTAACACCTGAATTAGGAACTTTTATATGGATGTTTTTGGCTTTTGCCATTGTTTTGTTTATCCTGAAAAAGTTTGCCTGGAAACCGATTTTAAATGCCTTAGCAGAGCGTGAAGATTCCATTGAGGATGCACTTCGTTCGGCTGAACGTGCCAAAGAAGAGATGGCTGAATTACAAGCCGACAATGAAAGAATTCTTCAAGAGGCTAGAAAAGAGCGTGAGGGAATGCTAAAAGAAGCAAAAGAGATGGGTGCTACGTTGGTTAGTGAAGCTAAACGAAAAGCAACACTCGAGGCAGATAAAGTAATCGAATCGGCTCGCATCAATATTGAAGGTGAAAAATCAGCAGCATTGAGTGAAATCAAAGCACAGGTTGCATTACTTTCTGTAGAGATTGCAGAAAAAATTCTTCGTCAACAGTTCGCTGATGATCAGCAACAGAAGGATTACTTTAAAAAGTTGATGGACGAAGTAAAGTTGAATTAGTTAAAGAGTGATTGAGAAATGTTTGAAACAGATCTCATATCTTATCCCGAAACTTTTGGGACTAATATCTATAAAATATGAACGAAAGTAAAATCTCGGTTCGTTATGCAAAGGCTCTTTTCGAATTAGGAAAGGAGAAAGAACTAATTGATACCGTAATTAAAGATATTCAGCTAGTTGATGAAGTTTGCAAAAGCATTGCAGATTTTTGGCTAATGGTCGAAAGTCCTGTGGTGAAAACTTCTCAAAAACGTGCTTCGGTGAAGCAAATATTTGGAGATAGGATTAATGAGATAACCCTAAACTTTTTAGATTTAGTTGTTAAAAATCGAAGGGAAATTTATTTAAAAGACATATCTCGAAATTTTTTAGCCTTGTGTCGTAAAGATCAAGGAATTTTGTCTGCTAGATTAACTTCAGCATCGGCTATAGAAGACAGTAGCAAGGAAAATTTGAGTACTTTTTTGTCGGAATCGTTCAATTCAAAAATAGAGCTTGAAGAAGTTGTTGATAAAGAAATCATTGGAGGTTTTGTACTTCGAGTTGAAGATCAACAATTGGATGCAAGTGTAAGCACGCAATTGAATAAAATTAAAAGAGAATTACTTTCAAATCACAAGAAATAAGGTGTTTACTGGAAATTTCCTTTAATCACAATAAGATTGATATTACTTAAGGCACTATAAATTGTTTAAATAGTATAAATATGGCAAGTATAAAACCTGCAGAAGTTTCGGAAATCCTAAAGCAGCAACTAGAAGGATTAAAAACCGAGGCTGAACTGGAAGAAGTCGGAACCGTATTACAAGTGGGTGATGGTATCGCCCGAATTTACGGTTTATCACACGTTGAATCCAACGAATTGATTGAATTTCAAAATGGCGTTTTAGGTATTGTATTGAACCTCGAAGAGGACAATGTAGGTGCCGTTCTTTTGGGAGAATCTCAAGGAATTAAGGAAGGCGACGTTGTGAAACGTACCAAGCGTATTGCTTCTATTAACGTAGGAGAAGGAATGCTAGGGCGTGTAATCAACACCATTGGAGAGCCAATTGATGGTAAAGGTGAAATTACGGGTACAACATACGAAATGCCATTGGAACGTAAAGCTCCTGGGGTACTTTATCGTCAGCCGGTAAACGAGCCGCTTCAAACCGGATTAAAATCCATTGATGCAATGATTCCAATTGGTCGTGGACAGCGTGAGTTGATCATTGGTGACCGTCAGACTGGTAAAACAGCAATTGCCATTGATACGATTATTAATCAGAAAGAATTTTACGACAACGGCGAACCTGTTTATTGTATTTATGTTGCAATAGGACAAAAAGGTTCAACTGTTGCCAATATTGCCAAAACTCTGGAAGAACATGGAGCTATGGCTTATACAACAATTGTATGTGCTACTGCAGCAGATCCTGCAGCACTACAGTTTTACGCACCATTTGCAGGTGCATCAATTGGAGAGTGTTTCCGCGATACTGGACGTCCAGCTTTGATTATTTTTGACGATTTATCGAAGCAAGCCGTTTCTTACCGTGAGGTTTCTCTTCTACTTCGTCGTCCACCAGGGCGTGAGGCTTATCCAGGTGATGTATTTTACTTGCACTCAAGATTATTAGAGCGTGCAGCTAAGATAATTAATTCTGATGATATTGCTCGTCAGATGAATGATTTGCCGGCAAGTCTGAAGAATGCTAAGGATGAAAATGGAGAATCAATTATTAAAGGTGGTGGATCATTAACAGCACTTCCAATTATTGAGACCCAAGCGGGTGATGTTTCTGCTTACATTCCAACCAATGTAATTTCGATTACTGATGGACAGATTTTCTTAGAATCGGATCTTTTTAATGCTGGTATTCGTCCTGCAATTAACGTGGGTATCTCGGTATCTCGTGTAGGAGGTAATGCTCAAATTAAGCCAATGAAAAAAGTGGCTGGTACATTGAAATTAGATCAAGCGCAGTATCGCGAACTAGAGGCATTTGCCAAGTTTGGATCGGATATGGATGCAGCTACTCTTTCTGTATTGAATAAGGGTGCTAAAAACGTTGAGATTTTAAAGCAAGGTCAATATTCGCCAGTAACTGTTGATAAGCAAGTTGCAATTCTTTATTGTGGTTCTCAAGGACTTTTAAGAGATGTTCCTGTAGAAAAAGTTAAAGAATTTGAGGTTGATTTTATTGATTTTATGGACTTAAAACACAAAGATGTTTTGAAGGAAATAGGATCGGGAAAATACAATAAAGAAGCACAGGATGTAATGAAATCTGTTGCTGCTGAAATTGCTGCGAAATATAAATAAAGTATAAAAGCTTAAAGTTGATTATTCTTGGTTTTTAGTTTGATAGCTAAAAACCAAAGACTTTCTGCCAAGAGCCCAAAATATTGTAAATGGCTAATTTAAAAGAAATTCGTACTCGTATTTCATCGGTTCAGAAAACCAAACAGGTTACTGCAGCGATGAAAATGGTTTCTGCCGCCAAATTAAAAAAGGCTCAGGATGCTATTGTGCAAATTCGACCTTTTGCTGATAAACTTCATGAGATATTATCGAACTTGACAGCAAGTTTGAATGATGCTGATGATAATTTATACGGTGAAGAGAGAAAGCCTGTAAAGGTTTTGTTGGTTGCAATAACATCGAACAAGGGCTTATGTGGTGCTTTTAATTCAAATGTAATTAAGCAGGTAAATGTGCTGGCTGGAAGTACATATAAGGAGCAGAATGAGAAAGGTTCTCTGCATGTTTTAGCCATTGGAAAGCAAGGTTTTGAAATTCTACGAAAAAGTTTTACTGTGATTGGAGAACACAATCATGTTTACAATGAGTTGAATTTTGAAAATGTATCGGCAATAGCATCTTCTGTAATGCAAGAGTTTGTTACTGGAACATATGATAAAGTTGAATTGGTTTACAATCAATTTAAAAATGCTGGGGTTCAGATATTAACTACAGAACAATTTTTACCAGTTGTTCAATCAGCAGAAGACAATAACACACAAAGTGAATATATTTTTGAACCAAATCAGGAAGAGATTTTGGAAAATTTAATTCCTAAATCTTTAAGAACACAGTTCTTTAAAGCAATGTTGGATTCTTTTGCTTCAGAACACGGAGCAAGAATGACATCAATGCATAAAGCTACTGATAATGCTACTGATTTGATTCAAGATCTGAATCTAACATACAACAAGGCTCGTCAATCTTCTATTACCAATGAAATATTGGAGATTGTATCAGGAGCAAATGCATTGGCTAATTAAGCTGATTTAAAAGACCATATTAAAACAATTTATAATTGCTGCAAGCTCACCTTCGGGTGGGCTTTTTTTGTGCTGTAAAG
>JADGFH010000968.1 GCA_016743925.1 Labilibaculum sp. | reverse complement strand
AACCCGAAAAACACTTGATGAACAAAGATGGTCAGAAATTATTGAAACTCTTGATTCTAAAAATCTTGCAAGTCAATTAATGATTTAATACGCCCAAAACAAATTACTATCTTACACATATGGCATCATACTTTATCCATTAAACAAATATAAGTTATTTAAGTATGTAAGCCTATTCCCAATAATATTGGTACTTTTTAGTGTAAAATGGCATTGGATCTTCTCCTTTTTAAAATTTCTACACTGGTAGCTCCACTGCAAATTGAAACGAACATTGAGGCTATAATAACTCCATATCAGTGATTTTTGATTAAAATCATAATAGTTACACCTGTTTATGGCGTATGGACGAATATATTTACAGTCTATATATTAACATTTACACGTTAAATACAACGTTATGTAAAACTTATAAAAATTGGATGAAAAATGGAAAAATCAAGTTATTCTACACCCTCGTTAGGTGCAATACAGCAACTGAGACAAAAATTTAAATATGAGTGACCTGGAAAGCATAGGCTATAGCGACTGGTTTAGGAGTCGAGTGGACGATAAAAAAATAGCCGCTCATAGTGTTGCTCGAATTGTTTCCGTGCATAAAGAGAGCTACACCGTGACAAAAGGAAGAGAGGAAGTATTTGCTGAGTTATCAGGGAATCTTCTTTACGGTACCGAATCTGCTAGTGATCTTCCTACTACTGGTGACTGGGTATATACCGATTATTACGATGATGACACCCATGCAATTATATATGGTGTATTTCCAAGAAAGACTCTTCTGAAGAGAAAGACAGCTGGTAAGCATGCTGATTTTCAGTTGATAGCAGCAAATATTGACGTTGCTTTCATTGTTCAATCTTTGAATGATAATTTTAACCTACGAAGGTTAGAGCGCTATTTAGTTATGGTCAATGAATGTGGAATTGAACCTGTTATTCTGCTGAGTAAGTGCGACCTTCTACCTGATGAAGAAGTTAACGAAATCAAGAAAAAAGTTCTGGGTATTGCTCCTCAAACTGCCGTGATGGAGTTTAGCAATTTAAGCCAGGAGAATATTGATTTAATTATTAGCTCGTTAAAGTGCAAACATTCCTATTGCTTGTTAGGCTCATCTGGTGTTGGTAAAACCACCTTACTAAACAGCATAATAGGCAGTGATGAATTTGACACCCAGCCAGTAAGTAAAATACAAAGTAAGGGCAGACATACTACGACAAGCCGTCAATTAGTTCGCTTAGAAAGTGGAGCTATGATAATAGATACTCCTGGAATGAGAGAGCTTGGGAGCATGTCCGTAGATGATAGTCTGGATGAGACCTTCTCAGAAATACTGAAGCTTTCTTACAACTGCCAGTTTAGTAACTGTTCCCATACCAATGAAAAAGGCTGTGCAATCTTAGCTGCTATAAAAGCTGATGATCTTCCTGAACAACGTTATCAAAACTATCTAAAGATGAAAAAAGAGTCTGAATTTAACCAAATGTCCTATATAGAAAAAAGCATGTTAGTGTTCAAGTTAATAAATAACGAGTTATTCTACACTCTCGTTAGATTTTAAAATAAATATGAAAATATTACGAAAAGTAAATTCGGCTAGAGAGGAATGATTTTGGAAATAGATAATCTGTATGCAACACCCAAAAGTGTATTGGATAAAAAATATTCAGAAGGGGAAGGCGTGTGGCGCAAGAAAAAACTTCTAGTCATGGATCGCACATCTACATTGCCTGATCGATGTATTAAATGCAATACACCAACAAAGGGTTTTTTTGTAGAAAAGAATCTCTATTACTATCCCCCAATATTAACAATAATTAGCTTTTTGCTTTTCTTTGTTATTGGAATTTTAATCATCATTCCACTTCTTATTTTTCGTAAACGTGCCAAGATTATGGTTGGTCTTTGTGAGCATCATCGTAAACGTAGAATAAATTTTCTCTGGATATTTGGTGGTTTCTTCATATTGGCAATTATCAGTTTTTTAGTTTCAGGTTTTGTTCCCAACTCGACCATCGAAAGTGCTATACCACTTTCTGTCGGGGGTGGGGCATTACTCATTTCTTTAATTTTTGTTACGGCTTCTAACATTAGTCTGTTTGCAAAAAAAATCGATGATCAGCATCTTTGGATAAGAGGAGTTAAGCCCATTTATTTGCAGGAATTTCCAGAACTTCCTGAATAATGGATTTAACAAGAAAGCAAAAATTGAACTAACCCGAA
>JADGFH010000183.1 GCA_016743925.1 Labilibaculum sp. | reverse complement strand
GGATATAGCTTGGGTAGACCGCCCAGAGGTATGTATTATTTTAAGAGATACTCTTTTATTAACACCTGTTATTAAAGATGCATTTGAAAGTGCTGATTATGGTTTTGATATTGAGGATGGATTGATGTTAAGGGAGTATTTAGATCGGCATCCTGAAGCGCAGAATAAATTAACGACTCTGCTTAATAAAAAACGAATATCGGTTGGGGCTTCTTATAACTGTCCCTACGAAGACATGTACGATGCCGAAGATTTGGTACGCCAATTCTATTTGGGAAAAAAATGGGTGAAGAAAACTTTTGGAGGCTATGATTCAAAGGTGTATTGGAATGTAGATGTACCTGGAAAAACCATGCAGTTTCCTCAAATATTGAAAAAGGCAGGCGTAGATTATATGATAATAAGTCGTCATGCCAAAGGGATGTTTAATTGGGAGAGTCCTGATGGAAGCTCTGTTTTTACCTATTCCCCTGGGTTTTATGGAGACGATCTGGTACAACTGTCGAAGGGTATGGATCAAAAGATTAAATATGGAGCAGAACAAGTGTCTTATTGGGATTCGTACTTTAACAGTAGTAATAATATTACGCCCTTGCTTTCTAGTTACGATATGATTCCTGCTATAGATTATTCTGATTTTATCGAATCATGGAATGATTTTGATTCTGTGAAGAATGAAAAAGGCGAAGGAAAATCTGTTTATCTTCCTAAAATGGAAGTGATGACGGTTGATGAATACATGCCTTTGGCAAAGAAAAATGCCACAAATATCAAAACCATAAGAGGAGAAAGACCTAATGTTTGGGTATATATTCATGGACCAGCACATCATGAGGCGTTAACAGCAAGTAGAGAGGCTTCTAAGTTATTGCCTGCTTCAGAAAAATTCTTATCGGTAGCTCATACCTTGGATCCTATTAAATTTCCTTATCCGTTTAAGACTTTGGATGAGGCGTGGCAATCAAAAATCTATCCTGATCACGGATGGGGTGGGCATGATGGTGATGTTACGGATGCCTTGTTCAAAGAAGAATTGGTAAAATCAAGGATGATGGGACAAAACCTCTTGGATAAAGGCACAGAATTTATTGCGCGCAGGATTAAAACGAAAGAAGATTTGGGTATTCCTGTGGCGCTTTTTAACAGTCTTTCTTGGCAAAGAACGGATCCAGTGACGGTATCGGTTGCTTTGCAAAAAGGGGAGGCAAAGCGGTTGGATATTGTTACTTCTAAAAAGAAAAAAGTAGCATCACAGATTACTAATGCCGAATACTATAATGATGGTAGTATTAAGAATGCAGAAGTTACGTTTATTGCGAAAGACGTGCCTTCAATTGGGTATAGTACCTATTATATTAAACCCTCTTTGAAAGCACCTGATGCTATAAAGCAAATTGTTTCGACCTCAAATTATGAAAACGATGCGTACCGTATCACTTTTGAACCCGGAGGAATCTCACAGATTTATGATAAAGAATTAAAAAGAAACTTGTTTAAATCAGATAACCTTAAGGTGGGAGAAGTGTTTACCATGTATTCTAATGGTAATGGTGCAGGTGAATTTGGAGATATACAACAACCTTTTATGGAAGATTTTGATAAAGTTAGTTTACACAATCCAGAATGGAGTATCATAGATAATGGAGCGGTGTTTACTACTTATAGGATTAAACAACCTGTATTACATGCTGTAGTTGAACAAGATATAACCATTTACCACGAACTTAAAAGGGTGCTTTTTGAAACCCGTTTGTTAAATTGGACAGGCGAATTATACCGTGAATTTAGAACTGCATTCCCAATAGCGATGGATAGTCCACAAGTGGCGTATGAAGTGCCTTTTGGAACTGTAAAAGTAGGCCAAGATGAAATCGAGACTGCAGGAAATAGATATACGGCACTATGTAAAGATGTTCACCCACGGGCGATTATGGACTGGATATCGGCTTCTGATAATGAAATGACAGTTACATTAAGTTCTTCAGTGGCTGCTGCCGATTGGATCAATCCAACTTCAGATAGCGATGATACCGTTTTGCAACATGTGCTTTTAGCAAGCAGAACTTCTTGCCATTGGGAAGGAAATGAATATTCGCAAGGAGGTAGCCATTATTATCACAATATACTTACTTCGTATGAAGCGGGAGATATAAAGGGGGCTCGAATTGCGAAACAGCAAAATGAACCCATACAGGTTGTGATCAATGCAGATAAATCTGCCAAAGCAATGCTTCCTGAGTCTGTTAGTTTTTTCAATGTGGATAAGGAAAATATTATTGTCACGACGATTAAAAAAGCGGAGGATAATGAGAATTTAGTAGTTCGAGTTTATGATGCAGAAGGACAAAGCACCACGGCAAACCTAAGATCTTTCTTTGGTATCAAAGGTATAGAACATACCAATATAATAGAAGAAAACCCGACACCTGTTTCTAAACTAGATGTCACAAAATTTAGTATTGAAACCTTTCGTTTTAAAGCAAAAAAATAATTCGCAATATATTAAATTATGAATAAAAAAACATCCTCGTACTTAATAGGAATAAGTTTTATTTCGACCATTGGAGGTTTCCTTTTTGGTTACGATACTGCAGTTATCTCAGGCTGTAATTCGTTTTTACAAACGCACTTTCAATTATCTCCGACTTTGCTGGGATGGGTTGTTTCTTCTGCCTTATTAGGAACCATAGCCGGATGTTTTATATCAGGAATAATAACGGATAGAATTGGACGAAAACGAACTTTAATTATAGCTGCATTCTTATTAACCATATCGGCAATTGGGTGCACGTTGGTCCCTCAGTTTTTAGGAGAAGTGACACGAGGATGGATAAGTTCTAGTGAATATTACGCTTTTAGTTGGTTGATTGTATTTAGAATGATTGGTGGTGTAGGAGTTGGTATAACTTCTGTTGTAGCTCCAATTTACATATCCGAATTAACCTTGCCGCAAAATAGAGGGAAAATGGTATCCATTTATCAATTATCCATAACCTTGGGAATACTTCTTGCATTTTTGATTGATTGGATCGTATTGAATAATGCCGGTGAAGCAGCTGGAGTTATTTCAGCAGAAAGTGTTTCTTTTTGGCATTGGTTATTTGTTGATGAATTGTGGCGAGGGATGTTTGGTACTGAAATACCAATTGCATTGCTGTTTTTCATTTTGCTTTTCTTCACCCCAGAAAGTCCGCGTTGGTTAGTGACTCAGAATCGAAATGATGAGGCAAAAAAAATAATGATTAAAGTGGGTGGGAAGGATCAAGCCGAAAAGGAAATGGCTGAGATTGTTGAGTTAAAGAAGCTTGAAAGAGGAAGTATTAGAGAGTTGTTTTCTCCTGTCTTACGAGTACCATTTGCAATTGGTGTATTGTTGCCAATGTTTTCACATTTAAGTGGAATTGCAGCGATTATGTACTTTGCTCCAAATATTATAAATGAATCGGTGCAAAGTGTTGAGCACTCATTTCTTGGAGCTGTTTTAGTAGGTGTTGTAAATTCTGTATTTACGTTTATTGCAATAATGAATATTGAAAAGTTTGGTAGACGTCGATTATTGCTAATTGGAGTGATTGGGGCATTTTTATCACTTGCAGGAATTGGTTTGTTGTTCGCTCTTGGGTCAAAATATGTAATTATTCCTTTGTTACTATATGTAGCTAGTTTTGCTTTTTCTTATGGACCGATTGTTTGGGTAATTATTAGTGAGATATTCCCAACAAATATTCGTGGATTAGCAGTTTCAATAGGAAGTTCTTCACTTATGATCACAGGTTTTTTAATCACTTTAACGAATCCAATATTCTTTAAAACGATTATGCCTTCAGGTACTTTTTTCCTTTATGCAGCCTTAACATTGCCAGCAATATGGTTTATCTGGAAATATGTACCAGAGACAAAAGGAAAATCATTGGAACAAATTGAAAAATATTGGAGAGATAAGAAATCATAAATAACCTAATGGTTAGATTTTTGGATAAAGAGAATTACGCTTAACAAATAAAAAGCAATGAGTACGATTGAAAAGTATACTATTAAAGAAGACGGTTATCATCCATTCATAATTCGCGATGGATGGCAGGTTGCTCAGCTTAATTACGATAATAATCAAAATGTAGAGAATATTTCGAAGCTTGATATTCATTATCACACTGATGAAGTATTTATTTTAAAAAAAGGGAATGTTGTATTGATTACTGCCACATTAGATCAAAATAAACCGAAGTTTGAGTTTGAATTAATGCATTCTGAAGTTACTTACAATATTCCTCAAAATACATGGCATAATATAGCCATGCAGGAAGGAAGCGAAGTAATAATTATAGAAAAGTCAAATACACATTTATCCGATTTTGAGTTTTTTGACTTGACAGAAGAGAAGCGATGTGAATTAGTAAAACGAGTAATCGAAATATATTCAAACTGTTAAAATCATAAGATATGAAAATATGGAAAGATGATAAAGAGCTATTTAGAATTGCAAAAAGTGAACTTTTTGTGGCACTAGTTGGCGATGTTTTAGATAAGTTAGGTTATCAACATCAATTTCTTTCACCGAATATTAAGCCGGTTGACAGCAGTTTTGTAGTGATCGGAAGAGCAATGCCAGTGCTTGAAGCTGATGTTTTTGAAGAGGTAGCAGAAGAGACTAATAATCCTCTAATGAAAAAGCCTTTTGGTATTATGTTTGAGGCTCTTGATAGCCTTAAAGAAGATGAAGTATACATCTGTAGTGGTTCTTCACCTAGATATGCTCTTTGGGGTGGTTTAATGAGCACCCGAGCACTTAAATTAGGTGCCGCAGGAGCAATAGTGAATGGCTATTCGAGAGATACGAATGAAATATTAGACCTTAAATTTCCAGCATTTTCTTATGGCGGGTATGCTCAGGATCAAGGTCCAAGAGGTAAGGTGATTGATTATAGAGTGCCAATTGAAATTGATGGAATAAGAATTAACCCGGGAGATATTATCTATGGTGATAGAGATGGAGTTTTGATTGTACCTAAGGAAGTTGAAGAGGAAGCATTTATTGGTGCAATTGAAAAGGCACGTGGAGAACAATTAGTAAAGAAAGCTTTGGAAGAAGGTATGAGTACCGTAGATGCTTTTAACAAGTTTGGGATCATGTAATATTGAAAAAATACTGAAATGACGTATATAGATTTAACAGGAAAAAAAGCCTTGGTAACAGGAGGAAGCCAAGGAATAGGATCGGAGATTTGTAGAGAATTAGCAGCATGTGGTGCGGATGTTATTATCAACTACTACAGTAACAGAGAAAAAGCTGAAGTTCTTGCTAATGAAATTATCACAAAATACAATGTGAAAGCTGTAGCAGTAGGTGCTGATGTTTCTAAAGCTACAGAAGTGGAGAAGATGTTTTCCGCCATGGATAAAGCTTTTGGAGGAATTGACATCTTAGTGAATAATGCAGGGTCGGAGAGTGTTGTGCATGTTTTAGATATGGATGAGGATGAGTGGGATAGAGTGTTTCAGATCAATCTTAAAGGACCATTTTTATGCTCGAAAGAAGCAGGAAAGCGCATGGAAAAAACAGGTGGAGGGGTAATTATTAATATCTCTTCAATTCATGATGCTATACCAAGAAAAGGTTTGATTCATTATTGTTCTGCTAAAGCAGGATTGAAAATGTTTTCCAAGTGTCTATCATTAGAGTTGGCAGATAGTAATATAAGAGTCGTTTCTGTAGCACCAGGAGCTATCGAAACAGAAATGAATCGGAAAGAAATAGCACAATTTGGAGTTGATAAATTTGAAAAATGGATTCCTCAAGGAAGAATTGGTCAAGTATCAGACGTTGCTAAATCTGTAGCTTTCTTGGCAAGTGATTTAGCTGCTTATATTAATGGGGCCGATCTTTACATAGATGGTGCTTACATGAATCACACTGTTCAGTATGATCCACGTCCTCCTAGAAAAAAGGACTAGCCCTCAATCGATTTGTTTGGGAATTTTGAAGCAATTGGCATTCAGCTTTATCGAAGGAGTCCAAGTCCTCTTGCAAAAAGGAGATGATGGGAAGTTTATTTAGTAAATTATTAGTTTGGAATACGATCATGATTTTTTATACAGGAAGTTACACACAAGAAGGATCGCCTGCTCCTAACGCAATAGGAAAAGGTATTGGTTGTTTTAAATTGGATGTGAAAAGTGTTAAGGTAGAATTACTGCATTATACAAAACAAAGAAGTCCCAGCTATCTCGTGATTTCTGAAGATAGGACGTATTTGTATGCTCTAGAAGAGATGTTAGAGAATTTGAATCCGAAAGTGTACTCTTATCGAATCGAAGAGGATGGAAAACTATCGTTGATAAATTCTCAAAAAATAGAAGGGGATTATGCTTGTCATTTGGCAATTGTTCAGGATCGATTGATAGTTGCAAACTATGTTTCTGGTAATATCTTGTCTTTTCCAATTTTGGATGATGGGAGCTTAGCTTCATGCAATCAAAATATACAGCATGTCGGACTTGGTCCTAATAAGGAAAGACAGGAAGCTGCGCATGCTCATATGGTTTATCCATTTAAGTCAGATCATATGTTTGTATTGGACCTTACTTTAGATAAAGCAAAAGCCTATCAATTGGATGAAGAAACAAAAAAATGGAAGGTAAAACCTTTATTAGATATCCAAATTGAACTGGGAGCTGGTGCACGACATATGGTGATGGACAAATCAGAAAAGCATTCATTTGTTCTGAGTGAACTTACAGCTGAGATTTTTGTTGTGGAAAACCTAAAACAATATAAGGTAATTCAAAAGATTTCACTTCTCCCAGAAAGCTATCATGGTGAATTTGGTGGTGCAGCCATACGACTTCATCCTAATGAGGAGTTTCTTTATGCTTCTTGCAGAGGATCAGACACCATTGGTATTTTCAAAATTGATAAAGATTCCAAGAATCTCACTTTAGTTTCTTATCAATCTACAGAAGGTAAAACACCTCGTGATTTTAATATTGATCCATCGGGTAAATGGTTAATAGCTGCCAATCAAGATTCCAATACTTTGGTTGTTTTTGAAATCAATCAGGAAATAGGAAAGTTAACGTTTACATCAAAGGTTTTTGTTGAGACCGCAGTCAATCTCTGTTGGTTATAAGTGAGATTTTGCCAAACCGATATGGCATTATAATTATTACAAAAGAATATTAGAAGATGATACAATTAAAAGGCATAGCATGGGATCATCCAAGAGGATATGAGCCATTAATAGCCTGTTCAAAAGAGTTTTCAAAGCGAAATCCTCATGTTCAAATTGAATGGGATATTCGCTCTTTAAAGGAATTTGGTGACATGCCAATAGAGGATCTAATTGGGAAATATGATTTCATAACAATTGATCATCCTTACATGGGACAGGCGGATGCGAATAATCTGTTGCTTGACTTGAAAACGCAAATTCCAAGTGATGTACTTGCAATGCACTCTGAACAATCGGTTGGACCAAGTTTTGAATCCTATAATTTGAATAATCAATTGTATGCTTTACCAGTTGATGCAGCTGCTTTAATTGGTGCATATCGTAAAGATATGCTATTAAATCTTGGCTTAAATAATTTGCCTGAAAACCGAGCAGATCTTTTCGATTTTTATAAAAAATTACCAAGTGATATCTTTGTGGCATGGGCACTTTATCCTACTGATTTCTGGTGTGTATTTTTAACCATTTGTGCTCAAGAAGCTGGTAGAGACTTCATTAAGAATTACACAATTAACAAGGATGTTGGAGTTTCGGCTCTTGATGAGATAAAAAGACATTTGGAATTCATTCATCCTGAATCAATGAACTGGAATCCGATTCAAATTCTCGATAAGATGGGAGCTGGAGATGATATTGTGTATTCTCCATATTTGTTTGGATACACGAATTATTCCAGAAAAGGATACGCCAAGAATCTTGTTTATTTTACCAATAGTCCAATTAATCCAAAGCATCATATTTCTACGATTTTGGGAGGAGTTGGATTGGCTATTTCTGCGAATTGTAAAGAAGTGCAAACTGCAGTGGATTTTGTGAGTTTTGCAGCTCATCCTGACGTTCAGGAAGACGTTTATACTTCTGCTGCAGGTCAGCCAGGTAATTTGTCTGCTTGGACAAGCAAGACTAATAATGAATTGTGTTCCGATTTCTTTGTAAACACACTGAAAACAATGGAGAACGCTTATGTGCGTCCACAGCATCCGATGTGGAATAGTTTTCAGGAACAAGGCGCTCATCTGTTACACGAGGGAGTTCTAAAAAAGGTAGAATCAGTTAGCCTGATGAAACAGTTAAATGAATTATATCAATCAGTAGTACATCATGGATAAATCATTCAAAAATATATTCGTAGAGATTGACAACGGCATTGCCGTATTGGTATTCAATCGGCCAGATCAGTTAAATGCCATGAACAGGCAAATGATGGATGAAATTATTGAGGCAATCATATCCATAAATGCCAATGAAGAGGTAAAAGTTGCGGTGATACGTGGTGAAGAACGTGCATTTATGGCTGGCGCTGACATCAAGGAGTATGGAAATCAGACTACTGAAGAATTTATTTCATTTCAGGAAAAAGGTAAACGATTATACGAAGTCATTGAAAATTCTTCGAAACCATGGATTGCAGCCGTTAATGGTTATGCTCTAGGTGGAGGATTTGAAATAGCACTTTCTTGCGATTTAATTTTGGCTTCGGAACAAGCAACAATGGGATTGCCAGAAGTGTTCTTAAGTCTCATACCTGGTGGTGGAGGAACGCAACGATTGGTTCAAAAAATTGGAATCAACCGAGTAAAGGAAATGTTATTCATGGGTTCCGCTTTAGATGCTAAACAGATGTATGATTGGGGAATTGTTAATCGAATTTTTAATGAGGAAGATTTTCTTAACCAGGTATTCGATTTTGCGAAAAAACTCTCACGCAGACCATCAAACTCTATCACAGAATTAAAAAGATTGGCAAACTTAAGCTTGACAGAAATGCCATTTAATCAAAGGATTAGTGATGAGGCTAATACTGTAAAGGATCTTTATTTAGGAGAAGAAGCTCAAACAGCCATACAGGATTTCATTAAAAAAAACAAGTAGGAAAATGGAAAATAATGGACCGTTAAAAGGCTTAGTAGTTGCTGATTTTTCACAATTGGCACAAGGGCCATGGGCAACACAGATGCTTGGAGATATGGGGGCAGAGATTATTAAAATCGAACCCCCAAAAGGAGATTGGATGCGCCATTACTCTTATGGAAACATATATCCTGAAGGCGAAAGTGACACTGTTCATAACTCTGTGTCAGCGTTATTATTAAAGATTATATCTTCACAATATGGCAAAAGAGTTTAACTACGAAATATTTAAGAAGGCAGCAA
>JADGFH010000967.1 GCA_016743925.1 Labilibaculum sp. | reverse complement strand
CTTCTGATACTCTTAAACTTGAAAAGAAAAGAGACGGATTGAAAAATGACTTTGAAGAGTTTGAAGCTTTTTCGAAATCAGAGGAATTAAAGAAATTTAATGAATTAGAGACCTATGTCTTATCAGAAAATTTCAAAAAAAACCGAAAATCAATAGAAAGTAAAAGCTATAAAAAGAGTGATCTTTTTGCTGATGAAAAGAATTTTAAGCGTTCTCAAAAGTCAAAAAGAATCAAAACTTATTTTCGATTAAAAGATTCCTCTGAACTATCGACTTTCGAAATGACTAAAGAATCGGATGAGATTTCTCGATATCAGGAATTGATTAAGATTGTGAACGCAGGAAGTTTTAATAAAAAGGAGCAGGCAGATGAGTTGAAAGAATTCAAATTGATGAAGAATTCACAACGCATTAAAGGTTATTTCAAATTTGAGAAATCGAAAGCGTTTAAAATTTACCAAGAGGTAAATGGTTCGCAAGATTTAAAAAACTATTTGGAATTAGAGGAAAAGATAGCATCTGAAGATTTTAAAAACGAGAAAGCTTTTCTTCTGGATAAAAAACGATTTGAGAAGACTGAAGATTTCGAAAAACTTCAAGAATATGCAAAGCTGAAAGCTTCGGATAAGTTTAAAAAGTATTTCGCATTAGAAATAAAAAATTCTTTTTCAGAACTGAAAAAATGGGAATTAACCTTTTCTGAAGAATTTGATAACAAGCTACTAGATCAGGATAAGTGGATTAGTAAATACTATTGGGCAGATGAATTATTAAATAAAAGTTATAGTTTAGAGTCTGATCTACACGTTTTCACTGATGGAAAGAATATAGAGCATGCGGAGTCATCTGTTGTTCTCCAAGCACGAAAAGAAAAGAAAGAAGGTTTAATGTGGAATCCTACTTTGGGTTTTGTCCCTAAGGATTTTGATTACACATCTGCTATTATTAATACAGGTAAGTCATTTCGACAGAAATATGGTCGTTTCGAAGCTAAAATCAAGCTTTCAAACCCAATTCAGGTTGCTCATTCTTTTTGGATGGTATCCGACAATAAAACACCACATGTTGATGTTTTAAGGAGTTCTCCTGATGGAAAGTTGCTAATAGGAAACTGTTGGGGGAACGATAATCAGCCAAGCTTAAAACAGTTTAAAATAAAGGGTGTAGATACATCGAAAGGATATTTTATTTATACATTGGACTGGAACCAAAACGAGTTAGTTTGGAAAATAAATGATGTTGTAGTTAAGACACAAACAGAAGGAATACCACAAGAACCTATGTATTTGAATTTTAGTTTAGGTGTTACAACAGAACAGCAAAGTGTTAACGCGGCCCTCGAAATAGATTGGGTGAGATGTTACAAAAGAATAGAATAAAAAAAGTGCCCTTACTCAGGGCACTTTTTTAATTTAATGAGGTTCCTACATTAAATACACTAAAATAATTATCGATGGAATCGGCGAGTTGTGATTTTAAATCATCCAATTCTTCTTTTTCCATTTCTTCTTCATCCCAATAGGTGAGAATAATATTTAGGTAATCTTTAATTAGTGCTGGAGAGGTTTCTAAGCCTAAATCCTCTCGAAGCAGAAGGTTGAACTCAGCGAACCAAAGCAAAGCAATTTTATGCTCGTGCACCGTACCTTCCACAAATGAACTTAAAGATTTAAACTCTAAAAATTTCTTAATGGTTCGTTCCGATGCCAAATAATATAACCTTGTACCTAATTCTAGGAATTCTTTCTGAAGTTTTTTAAAATTACTCTTACTCTTCTTTTCGCATAATATTTTCATGAAAAAAGCATTAATTCGAAGGAACTCTTCGCGTTTTTCATTGTTATTATTTGCAGAAGCAGGGATATCAGAAGTTGTTTTTTCAACTTCTATTTCATCGTTATCCCTTATGGAATTTCTCTTATCTTGAATAAAATAGGAAATTAGGAAAGCAAGTGCCGCTAAAGTTAAAATCTGTAATATGATTGAGGCGATTTCCATGGTCAAGAGTTTTATTAATATGGTTAATATGGTTGATCGGTAGTAACGAACTAGTATTTAAAAATTTACGAAATATTATGTTCCTGCGCAAAACCTTAGTATCTGTTTTTATTTATCGTCTTATTTTCTAGATAAACAGACCCTTTTTCATGACTAAAATTCGATTTTAATTTTTTATAAATATAGTACTAAAATCAATAAAATCAGCAAGTTAAGATTTATGT
>JADGFH010000966.1 GCA_016743925.1 Labilibaculum sp. | reverse complement strand
TTTATGTAGTTCCCAACTAATAAACTAAAATTTTAATACGATATACATCGATAATAAACTGAATTATGAAGAATACATTAAAGTACCTAAGCATATTATTTTTCCTAGCCACATTTGTTGCGTGCGATAAAGATGATGATTTGGTGAGCAAAGATATTAAGCGATATAATATTGAGTCGGGAATGGTTACATATGCTACTGCTATTTCTGGTCCTTATGTAAATGGATCGGGTACCAACCAATTGTATTTCGATAAATGGGGGGCTCTAGAATTGAAAAATGAACTTAGCAGCGAAGTGGTTATTACATATCTTCCTGATGGTACCGAAGAATCGACAACAAAAGACGCTCATAACACTTATAAAATAGACAATCAGAAAGTATATGTTGTTGATTATAAAGAAGGATATATTTTAACTAAAGATGATCCATTAATTGAATACATGCGTCAGAATAATTTAGATGCTTTGGAAGCAGGTAAGGAAATGTTTGAAAATTTAGGTGGTGTGAGATTAGCCGATGAGAAAGTACTGGGATATACCTGCGAAGTATGGGATCTTTTGGGTATAAAGCAATGGATATACAAAGGATTAACGTTAAAAGTAGTTACCAATATGGCTGGAATCACAATCATAGAGGAAGCAACAAGTATCCGATTTGATATTCCTGTAGCAGATAATTATTTCGACTTACCAGATTTTCCAATGAAAGATATTGATGATTTGTAAATCAGTAATCTTCCTGAATTCCTATTCATTTTTTTAATCAATAAAAATAAAGCGATGAAACAAGTTTTAGTCATAATGATTTGCTTTTTCACAAGTACTTCCTTGTTTGCTCAAGTAAAGGATAAGAAAGACGAAGGAGAGAAAATTCAGGAAGTTTATATGAAGGCAAACAAAGCAAATATTGATACTGCAAAGCCTCTGATCGACTTTTTTCTAAAATACGATGAAAAGGAAAGTTCGAAAGCACCTGACCAAACTGATTTTGACCAATTGTTAAACCAAATGGGCATAATGGATGAGGTGAAAAATGATAAAAGCGGTTTGACCAAGGAAGATGCCTTCCAGTTCATTAATGCTTACATCAATGCAGATAAAAACATTGGGAAAGAGAAGCCGACTCAACCGAATACAAATACAGAAAGTGAGTTGCAAAAGGAATTGAAAAAGGCTGAAAAACTTCTTGAGGATTCAATGCCAGAGATTGAAAAATTGATGAAAGAAGCAGAAAAGGAGGTCGAGAAAATGAAGATGAATCCGAACCTGATCTCTTACGGCGATTTTAGAAAAAAAGCCAAGCAAATGAAGCCTGAATTGACTGAAAGTGAAATTAAGGCTGCTTATAATGATTTGATGAAGACTTTAGGAAACACACATTAATCTTTAAGAAAATGAAAAAGTTAACATTTTTATTGATGGCAATAATGGTATTGCTAGTTACAGCTAATGCTCAGAAAATTGAAGGTAGCTGGTTGGTTACTAAAATAGTTGTAGGAGATAAAGTGCATGAGCCATTATTTGTAATAGAGTACAATACCGATGGTCTTATTATAACTCAAGGAGTTAATGTAGGATCATGGACACATAATCAAAAACAAGAGAAATTGATTATGGAGTCGAGTATGGATAAAGATTTTGGTGGAGATTGCAAGATAATAAGCCTTAATCAGAAGAATTTAAACTTTGAAAAGAATGGAGAGAGATGGTTTCTATCCAGATTAAATATGGCTGAAATAGCTAAGGAAAATTCTGAATCTGGTCTTATTGGATCTTGGGAATTTGCTGATGAGGAAAATGAGGATATGGCAAGAGTATTGACTTTTGAAGCTTCGGATAGTTTTACTCTTATAGAGAAACAACCAGGAATGGAATCGAAAAATGGAGGGATGTGGATTTACAATGCTCAAGAAAAAAGTTTGTTAATCCTTTCTCGACAAATAAAGATTAATGGTAAAAACAAAATTTATAATATCAATGAAAATGAATTGCTTTTAGAAAATTCAGGACAGGAAATAGTTATTCGAAGATTAGCTAATAGCTCAAGTATGATCGAAAGATTAAATTTTACTGAAGCAGATTTTTTCGATGAGAATGGGGATTACAAATACGATGGTGAAGAAGGAAAACTACCATGGACAGGTTCTTTTGAAATGTTGATGTCTTTAATTAATACGAGTCAATTAGAATACAATTTTTCAACATTAGTTGAGGGTACAGACG
>JADGFH010000965.1 GCA_016743925.1 Labilibaculum sp. | reverse complement strand
AACATATAAAATCGCATAAAATTTAAAGGCATGAAACATATTACTATAAAAGATGTGGCTAAAAAATTAAATGTTTCCATATCCTCTGTTTCCAGAGCTTTTAACGATAAATACGATATTAAAAAAGAAACTCGTGAATTAATATTGAAAACAGCTGAAGAAATGGGCTATTTTCCCAATCCAATTGCAAAAAAATTAAGTCAGCGAAAAACCTTTAACATTGGCGTTGTCGTACCTGAATTTATCAACGAATTTTATGCTGAAATCATAGTGGCTATTCAGGAAGTATTGATAGAAAATGGATTTCAGGTTCTTGTAATGCAGTCGGACAATAATCCGGAACTGGAATTAAAAAATGTAAAAACTATAATTCACAGTATGGCCGATGGAATTATTATTGCTCCATCACTTGATGGAGACAATATGAATTATTACATGAAGCAAATTGAAGCAGGTTGTCCTATCGTATTTGTAAACAGAGTACCAGATTCAATTACAGCCTCTAAAGTAATATTTGACCATAAGAAATGGAGTTTCTTTGCCACTGAACATTTAATTAGACAACAGCACAAAAAAATCTACCATTTGTCCGCACACAGCAATATTAGTGTTGCCAAAGATCAAATTAAAGGCTTCCTAAAGGCGATGAAAAAACACAAAATAAAAGAAGAGAACTACAAAACGATAGAAACCGGTCTTCTTGCAAAAGAAGGTATGGCAATTGTAGAAGATTTGATCTACAAACAGGATCTTCCTGATGCATTTTTTTGTGTCAGTAATCCTGTTGCAATGGGCGTAATCAAAACACTTAAAGATAACGGATACGATGTTCCTCGTGATATTGCAGTAATGGGCTTTACAGATACACAAATTGCAAAGTTAATATCTCCTCAACTTTGCAGTGTTAAGCAACCAACTTTCGAAATGGGAAAAATAGCTGCTAATTTACTGCTCGACCAAATAAATAATGATAAAATAAATGAACCTATAACAAAACTATTAAATGGAAAGCTTGTGATTCGAGAATCATCAATAAAAACTTCCTCAACCTAAACAAGAAGTTTTATTAAGTCATATATGGAAAAGCTCTCCTTTTATAAACAGATATAGATAAAAATCTTACTTTTACCTTAGAAAAATTATCTATGAAAAAGAAGAAAATCACACTTCAAGATATCGCCAAGGCGTTGAATATCACACCTTCTGCTGTCTCTAAAGCCTTAAGTGATCATCCTCGAATGAGTCAAAATACGAAAGATGCGGTGAATAAAATGGCTGAAGAGTTAAATTATAAACCAAATCAAATTGCTGCAGCTCTAAGAAGCGGGCAGAGTAAATTGATAGGTGTTATTGTTCCTGCAGCTAATATTTCATTCTTCTCGTCTGTAATTCGCGGTATCGAAGAAACCGTAAATAAGGCTGGTTATAGTGTTATTCTTACGCAATCTGATGATTCTATAAAAAAGGAAGAGGATATCATTAATACGTTATTAGCAACCAGAGTTGATGGAGTTATTGCAGCTTTAGGCCTAAAAACTAAAAAGTTTGGACATTTCGAAAAATTAAAGGAAGAGAATGTCCCTTTAGTGTTTTTCGATAGAATTATAAAAGATTTTGGTGTGAGTACCGTTGAGGTAGATGATTACAAAGGAGCTTTTGATGCGGTAGGTCATTTAATAGAACAAGGATGTAAAAGAATTGCTCATTTGGCAGGACATTCGCACATGGAGTTGTATAAAAATCGACTAAAAGGATACAAAGCAGCTTTGCGTGATTCCTCGATTCCTTTTCAAAAAGAACTGATTATTCAAAGTGATTTGCATTTGGAAGATGGCCGAAATGGTATGCTTCAATTGTTAGAATTGAAAGACAGGCCTGATGCGATATTTTGCTCAAGTGATTATGCTGCGGTGGGAGTATTGCAGATTGCTCGAGAGAATAATATTAATGTTCCTAAGGAGATGATGATATTTGGATTTAGTAACGAACCATTTACTTCATATTTAGATCCGGGAATTAGTTCTGTCGACCAGTCGAGTATTATTATGGGACATACGGCAGGAGAATTAATGCTTGCAGATATAAAGTCTTCAAATACAGATTTTTCAGAAAGAAATATTGTTCTAAACCCTAGTCTGATTATTCGAAAATCATCGAAGATCTTTTAATTGATCTAATTTTTCCCTTACTTTGTGTTCAATCGATTGAATGATTTTGTAAATAAA
>JADGFH010000964.1 GCA_016743925.1 Labilibaculum sp. | reverse complement strand
TATCTATTCCCCATTATAATATTTAAACTTTTCCTCAATTCTTACTGAACAAAACAAGACTAAAACTATATATAATAATACAAGTATTTTAATATACTGATATATATTATCAATTGAAAATAGATGGCTTAAAATGGATATCAAAAAAAGATATCCATTTTTTTTTGTTTTTTTTTATCACTTCCGAAACTTTCATTATGTCCTGAAGTTCAGCACAAAGCAGCGCTGAATAATGATGGTTTTATAAATCATTAGATATTTTTCACGAAAATTTAATAAACAAAACTGTTCAAAAGTGATATATAACTTTGAGAGTAATATTTCTAGACAATCTATTGCTCTCAATTAAAAAAAACAATTGATAATAAATATGTACAAATATAGAAAACTAGAACACGAAGAATATGTATCAACATTTAGAAGACAACAAAGCTTCTACGTATTTAAGAGTAAAAAAGGAAAAGATAGTGAACAATGTGAACATCCTTATGTAGGATTTGCAGATATTAAGCAATATTTAGTAGAACCAAACATTGAAAAAGATAAGCGAAAGCTGATAGTTTTTAACAATTTGGCAGAAATGAATGGTCAAATGCGTAGGGGGCAGGAATGGAAAGAATACAACCATTCAGTGATGTTGGATATAGATATCAAAGAAACTGAACCAATTAAGCTTAACAACTACTTAAAAGATACTAAATCTGCAACAAAAGAAGAAGCACATGCTAAGATTATAAAGCAATTAAAAGCAGACCCATATTGCTTTTATTGTGATATAAGTCATTCAGGTGATATCAAAGCTTTATTCACAATACTATCAGATAAATACATACAATTAACATCTGTAAATAAGGATGTTGACCATGATTTAGCAAGAGAACTACACAAAGAAAATGTACATGTATTTTTTCAATATTTGAAGGATACATACAACCTTAACTATTATAATGATAGAAGTATAGATTACTTGGATAAAGCAGCTTTCAGTTATGGACAGGCTACACACAGTACAAATGGTAACGAATATCATCTGAAGCAAGATGCATCTATTCTATGCTATCAGATAAATGAAAAATCCATAGTAGAAAAGGTTAGGAAGCAACAAGAATCTAAGAAAACAGATGATGAAGTATTACAATTAAATAACAATTATTCATATGCCTTCTTCAAGTTCATTAGTGCAGTAATTAAAGAAAATAACACAGATAGAAAGGGCTATGTGAATAAGAATCTGAGAACCATTTTTTCCAATTATACATTCCCTTTTCTTATTTCGATTTCAAACACTGATGTGTTTTTTCAGAAGTATTACTACACATTATATAAGAAATATTATAATGGTGACACAGTTGACATAACAACATTTGAAAACTTTAAATCTTTTATTGATACTATACCATCTTCTTTCATTTTACCATTGGAAAGCTTTTTAAACAAAGTCTACAGTACATCTTTAACACGTATAAAAGATGATAAGGATAAAGATTTTTTTGGAAACAAATATGATATCACCCTACGTTATAAAGAATTCGTTGGAAAAGAATTAGCTCAAAAAGAAAAAATCTTCAAGATTTTTGATACAAATAATAGTGTTGTAATCAAAGCAGCAGCAGGTGGTGGTAAAACTACCTTAATACAAGAATACATTGTTAAAAAATTTGCTGAAGGCATGAATAGAATAGTGTTCTGCATCCCTAAAAACAGCCTATTAACACAACTTATTAAGATTATTAATACAAATCATCCAGATATTAGAATTGTAAATAATTTCAATGGTCATAAATATGATACATCAGAATATGGTGCTAGTGAAAAAGTCTTAGTTCTTTCTTCAACACCAAACTTAAAGTATTGTTGTGATGCAGAGTTAATAATTATTGACGAAGTTCAAAATTTGGTAGCATATTCAAATACTATCATCAGCAACAGACTTAATAATGTTAAGCAGTATATCTATATTTCAGCCACACCTGAAATGTATTTAATATATGAAGATTCATATTATTATATGAATTTGGAAAAAGAAACATATGAGAAAAAAGATATAAATGTGATAGTAAGTAATGATATTAACAACACTATAAAAAAGCTAGTAGATAAGGATAGGAAACAAATGATTTTCTATAACAATTTAGATAATGCAAGGAATTTAGCAGATAGTATAAAAGGTATAGATTTTAGCTTTTTGAATTCGAAAACGAAAGATGATAGTGATACTTACAAGAC
>JADGFH010000963.1 GCA_016743925.1 Labilibaculum sp. | reverse complement strand
CAATAATTATAATTCTCTTCAAAGATGAGAAAGGATATTGTTATACACATAACACAGCCTTTCTTGCCAAACGAGAGAGGCTTTTTTATTTCAACATTTTTCTATTAAACCAAAATTTAAAAAAATGAAAAATTTAATTATCCCTAAGGATTACCAAAGTGTTATTGATCCTGACACTACAGAAAAAGCGATCAAATTTATTAAAGATCAATTCCAACTTCAGCTCTCCTCTGAGTTGAAATTAAGACGAGTAACTGCGCCTATGATTGTAATGAAGGGAACTGGATTAAATGACGATTTAAATGGAATTGAACGACCTGTAGCATTCCCAATTAAAGGCTTATCGGATCAAACAGCAGAAGTTGTTCATTCACTTGCGAAATGGAAAAGATACATGTTAGGCGAATTACAAATTCCAATAGGTAAGGGTCTTTATACGGATATGAATGCGCTTCGTCCTGATGAAGATTTCACCAACATTCACTCCATCTATGTTGATCAATGGGATTGGGAAAAATCAATTAGTAAAGAAGAACGAAAACTTGATTACTTAATAAGAACGGTTAAACAAATTTATTCTTCACTAAAGAGAACTGAATATATCTTAAGCGAATACTACCCAGGTTTACAGCCTCAATTACCCGAAGAAATTCATATTGTTCATGCAGAAGATTTACTTGCCCAATATCCTGAATTAAGCCCAAAAGAACGGGAAACCACCGTTACTAAAGAATTTAAAGCTGTCTTTATCATTGGAATTGGTGGTGTACTTGCCAACGGAGAACCTCATGATGGAAGAGCTCCTGACTATGATGATTGGACAACGCCAACAAAAAATGGATATTGCGGTTTAAATGGTGATATACTATTGTGGAATCCTGTATTGGAACAAGCTTTTGAAATTTCATCAATGGGAATTAGAGTTGATGAGAGTGCTCTTTTAAAACAACTAGAAATAAAAGGTGAAGAAAAACGCAAAGAATTAATGTTTCATAAGAAACTTCTTGCAGGAGAATTACCTTACTCTATTGGTGGTGGTATTGGTCAATCTCGCCTTTGCATGTATCTAATGAGAAAAGCTCATATTGGAGAAGTGCAATCGAGCATATGGCCTGAAGAATTAAGAGATACCTGTAATAAATCTGGCATTATATTCTTATAAAGAAAAACATATTACAAAAGAGTCCTACTCCCCTAGGGCTCTTTTTTCTTGTATTCTTTACAGTAATATTAAAATTGGTTATCTTTATTAAATCACTAACCAATATACATCACAATGAAAAAATTGCTGTACATTTTACTTGCGCTTGCGATTATTGTTGCCATACTTCATGTTATCGCTCCTAAAACATATCACGTAGATAGAAAACTTGTGGTATCGGAAAACATAGATACCGTATTTAAAAGTCTTTGCTCCTTAAAAGAGCAACAAATATGGTCACCTTGGGGCGAAAAGGATCCAGACATGATTATTACCTATAAAGGTGTTGATGGCCAAAAAGGATCGCTAACACACTGGATTGGGAACAAAGAAGTTGGAGAAGGAGAACAAGAAATCACCTTAATTACCCCAAACTCCTACATTGAAACGGAACTTCGATTTTTAAAGCCATTTGAATCAACAAGTACTGGCTTTTTTAACATCAAACAAGTAGAAGGTGGCACAGAAGTAGCTTGGGGATTTAAGGGAAATAATACCTTCCCAACAACTTTAATGATGGTATTTATGGATATGGATAAAGCCATGGGACCTGATTTTGAAAAAGGTTTGTCAAGCTTTAAAGCATATATCGAAAAATAATAGCAACTAAAATTGATAAGAATGAAAAAAAACATGGGTAAAATTGATCGGATACTAAGAGTTATTGCAGCAATCATTTTAGCTGTTCTCTATTTTACTGATACAATTACTGGAACAATTGGACTTGTAGTGGTTATTTTTGCTGGTATAATGTTTCTAAGTAGTCTTATGGGAAGCTGTCCTCCTTATCAGCTTTTAGGAATTAACACTTGTAAAGTAAAAGAACCAAAATAAACCTGTTTCATTTCGAAATAATTAACCTCAAAGAAATAATCTTTGAGGTTTTTTATGCTGAAAAAGTAAAAAAACAAATTCATTTCAACAGAATTCTCTTCTATGATTTTTCATCCTTATTATTTAAAATCATTAAGCCTAAATCAGCTTGAAAAATATGAAATTCTTACTTATATTTAAAGATATAATTC
>JADGFH010000962.1 GCA_016743925.1 Labilibaculum sp. | reverse complement strand
ACTAAATGATTCTATGTCCTCCGAAGTGCACATTAACATTTCTATTCGTCAAACTCGAAGATGTAAACAGACAAAAGGTACAGAAATATTTGTGACCAACATGAATCCCTTAATTACCGACTTGGAATTAAAAAGTGGGGATACCAATAAGGAAAGGTTGTTACAAGATAGTGCTTACGACGACTTAATATTTAACGAAGGCGGATTAGACGATCGGATCAGAACCATATCCGATGTTGCCAAACAACACGACAGAGAAAATCCTGCTAATTCGATTCACAAACTTTTATTTCCCAACGGCGGATATTCTACCATTCTTCGCTTTTCGTTTGCGAAAAAAGCCGATACAGCCGAAGAACTAAAAGAGCGAATTAAAGCCTTGGGCACCGAGCATGCCTTGTCTGCTCAAATTACTCCCTTAGAAGAAAACATAGCCAAGGTACGAACCTCCTTAAGCACATTGCAACAAGCAAAAACCAATGTGCGAACAGCTATAGCCAACGAAGAAATAGCTCAGGCAAACCTACGCAAGCAGTACGAGCATAACTATTTGGATGCCATAAAAATGTTTGGCAAAACTTTTGCCAACCGCCTGTTCCCGCAAACAGTTTCTAGGAAAAAAATTGAAGAAGTAGAGGAAACAGTCGATGCATAATACGCTTTTAGATACAAATTTACACCCTCGTATAATGCCGATAGATATCTAAGACTCAATCATAATCCCGATTTACCGGGAGCAATGATTGAGTCTTAGATACTAATCGGTATAATCCTTTAAAAAACCTAAAAGTGTGTCGTGTAAGTTAACATGGCATACTTCTCAAAATAAAAATACCTCGTGCAAGCTTACACAGCATACTTTTCAAAATAAAAATGGCGCATGTAACATTACAAAGCATGTTTACCAAAACGAAAATAGCGCATGTAACATTACACAGCACACTTTCCAAAATAAAAATAGGCTGTGTAAAATAACACGGCACACTTTCTAAAATGAAAATAGTCTTTGTAAGCTTACATGCATAGCTCAACAAAAGTAAAATGGGCTTTGTAAGCTAGCACAGCATATTTACTACAATTAATATGGTAAAAGTACTTGCTTGATAGATTTTTGTAAAATTAAGACAACCTTTTTAAAGTCTGAACATCAATAGATTAAAAGGATTATTAACTAATAAATTGAAATCATGAAAGCAAAAGTAAAACAATTTAAATGCTTGCTCATTTTGTTCTGCCTGTTTCTGTTTTTTGGAGCAGGGTGTGAAAAGGATGAAGAAATTCCTCCATTTCATGCGAAAGGGACAATAATTGAAATAACCGGGAAGTGTTATGGTGGAATGGTTTTGATTGAAGTTGAAAAACCACAAGGAATAGGCGAATCGGGAAGATTTTCTAGACTGGAAGAGAAAAACGAATCATTAACTTATAAAAATGCAATAGGCGTACCTTATTTTTCCAAAATGGACATACCTGACTCTATTCCTCAAATAATTGGAACTTGGTTGTATTTTGAATATCGTGAATTAACTGATAAAGAGAAAGAACAAGCTAGTCTTTTTTCTCCTGACCCTCCAATTATATGTAAAGATGATATTATTCCTCCATCTGCTAAAAGATTAATGGTATCAAAAGTAATTAGTTATAAATAAAAATTGAAAACCATGAAAAGAATTTTTATAATTGCCTGCCTTTTCTTGTTCATTGGTGCAGGATATGACAATGAAGGAGAAGAATATGAAGAAATTACCATAGATTATTCAAAATGCCCTTGTGAACATGAAACAAAATTCCTGAAAAAAATTGAACAAGAAAATGTATTGCTATTTGATGTAACAGAAACTTCTTTTTCCGAAATGAAGAAATTATCAAGTGATGGAGAACGTGCCAATTTTATAAGTTACTCAACGTCTATTTCAGATACTGCATTTTATTACTCCATAGTTGGTTCAATGAGTCACATTGGATATATATGTAACTTCCCTGAAGTAGCTACAGAATGGAAAATACCTTTTCAAGGTATCAATATTACATTTTCAGCTGATGCATTTGAGTTATGCGCGCCAAAAACCTCAATCACAACACAATCTTATTCAAATCTGGTTCTTGCATCTTTAAAAAAGGAAAAGAAATGAAAAAAGCCATTCGAAAAATGAATGGCTTTATAAATATATAAGTTTGATTCCTTAATCAATAACTCCCGAACCAATCAGTTCCCCTTCATGGTAC
>JADGFH010000961.1 GCA_016743925.1 Labilibaculum sp. | reverse complement strand
AAAAAAGGCTGTTGAATTAAATTTCAACAGCCTTTTTTGAAGATATCTTTTGATTATATAATCAACATTGCATCACCATAAGTTCCAAAACGATATTTTTCTTTGATTGCTTCTTCGTAAGCAGCCATCACCTGATCGTATCCTCCAAAAGCACAAGCCATCATCATTAAAGTAGAAAGAGGCAAGTGGAAATTGGTTACCATACTATTTGGTACATGAAAATCGAATGGAGGGAAAATAAATTTGTTAGTCCATCCTTCGAATGGTTTAAGTGTTCCTAAAGTAGAAACAGAGCTTTCTAAAGTACGAACTACAGTTGTACCTACAGCACAAATGTTTTTCTTCTTTTTCTTTGCTTTGTTTACTTGATCAACAGCTAAATCGTTAATTTCGATTTGTTCCGAGTCCATTTTGTGCTTGGTCAAATCTTCAACATCAACAGTTCTGAAATTACCTAAACCAACATGCAAAGTAACTTCTGCAAAATCGACTCCTTTAATTTCCAAACGTTTCATTAGTTCACGGCTAAAGTGCATTCCTGCAGTTGGAGCTGCAACAGCACCTTCGTGCTTCGCAAAAATAGTTTGATAGCGTTCAGCATCTTCTGGCTCAACAGCACGATCTATAAATTTAGGAAGTGGTGTTTCACCCAATCCGTAAAGTGTCTTTTTAAAATCTTCGTAAGGT
The DNA here is from genome assembly GCA_016743925.1 of Labilibaculum sp. Taxonomy (GTDB): domain Bacteria; phylum Bacteroidota; class Bacteroidia; order Bacteroidales; family Marinifilaceae; genus Labilibaculum. Next base: position 1,541 of record JADGFH010000961.1, on the reverse strand, counting down.
CCATCATATAGGAAACGAAGTGTTCTTCCTCTTGAAGTTGTATTATCAATTACCTCAGCAACTAATAAATCATCTTCTCCAAAATACAATTTGTTACCGATTCTGATTTTACGAGCAGGATCAACCAATACATCCCATAATCTTTGCTCACGATTTAATTCTCTAAGCAAAAACACTTCAATTTCAGCACCTGTTTTTTCCTTATTACCATACAAACGAGCAGGAAATACTTTGGTATTGTTGAAAACCATAACATCTTCATCATCAAAATAATCAATAAGATCTTTGAAGATTTTATGTTCGATTTTCCCCGTTTCCTTGTGAAGCACCAATAAGCGAGACTCATCTCTGTTGTATGCTGGATGTAAAGCAATAAGTTCGGGAGGTAATTTATACTTAAACTTCGATAACTTCATAATGCAGTATGACTTTTATTTTGATTTTTTGTTAATAGGAAAGAGCAAAGCTTCCCTTTTTACGAAAAGTTCGCAAGATAGTTATAAATTTTCTAAGAATTTTATAAAATCTTCAATTTCAAGGGCATCGTTGATATGAAAATCGCCGATTCTAGTTCTTTCCAAAGCTGTTAAATGTGCGCCGCTATTCAGTTTTTGACCAATATCGCGGGCTAAAGCTCTAATATAAGTTCCTTTGCTACAAACAACTCTTATTTTTAAGCTATTCTGATCAAATTCTAAAACTTCAATCTCGTCGATAGCCAAAGTTTTCTTTTTAATCTCAACTTCTTGTCCTTTTCGAGCATATTCGTAAGCTCTTTTACCATTTACTTTTACGGCCGAATAATCGGGCGGACGTTGTTGAATCTCTCCAATAAATCCTTTTAAGGCTTCATCAATTAATTCTAGGGTAATGTGTTCCGTTGGATAATTCTCATCAATTTCTGTTTCCAGATCGAATGATGGTGTTGTTGCTCCCAATTTCAAAGTAGCAATGTATTCTTTTACTTGAGATTGGTAAGAATCTATTTTTTTGGTATACTTTCCTACACAAACAATTAGGAGACCAGTTGCTAAAGGATCAAGCGTTCCTGCATGTCCAACTTTAATTTTTTTGAAATGATATTTATGCTTGATTTTGAACTTTAATTTGTTCACCAAATCGAAGGAAGTCCATTCATAAGGCTTATTGAAAAGAAGTAATGCCCCTTCTTGAAAATCATTATCAGTTTCAAATTGAATCATTTATAATCGGATTAAGCGGGAGAACCCATTTTTAGAATTAGGCTGCAAAAATAGCAATAAGTCCGATAAGAAGGCAATAAATTGCAAAATAGATTAGTTTTCCTTTTTGTACCAACTTAATCATCCAGCTACAAGCCAATAAACCCGATAGGAATGCACCAATAAATCCAATGATTAATGGCATTAATTCTATCGATCCTTGTGAAGTGTATGTTCCTTTAAAAATACTTAGTATATTTTCACCGATAATAGGAACCAAAACCATTAGAAAAGAGAATTTTGCTACTTCAGATTTCTTGTTTTTTAATAATAAACCGGTTGCTATGGTTGCTCCAGATC
>JADGFH010000182.1 GCA_016743925.1 Labilibaculum sp. | reverse complement strand
GGTTCTTGTGTGTGTTGTATTATTATAGATTAAGCTTCTTTGTGCATGGTATTTTTCTTTTTCTTCGATGAAAAGCGACTAAGCATTTTCTTTTCAAAATTCCAAAAAAATCGAAATTGACCCAAAAGACTTCCAATTATTAGTAATAAAATCTGGTAGGTAGGAGTAATGATAATTATACTCATTACAATTCTAATGACCAGATTGGTATCAGAACTTATGGAAAGGAATTCGAAAATAGGTTTTCTAACCATTACAGAAAGACTACCTGTTACTGAAAAAGTAATAAGGATTAGTATGAGTTGAAGATTTGAATTAATCTCCCAACGTTTTTTAAGTTTCTCAAACATGAGGTTTTATTTAGAATAGTTTTTAATAAGAGCAAATATAATATAAAATACCTTTAAGTCTGAAATAGGAGAGATGTTTTCTGTTTGATTTTATTGATTAGCCAATAGAATTTGAAATAAGGAAGTATGGAGCATAAAAAAACCGCCTCATAAATTGAGGCGGCTTCCTTTAAATATATTTTCGATTTGCTTAGCTAGCAACTCTTTCAAGCCACTTAACCATAGCAAGCATTACAAACATAGAAAGGGCACAAGCAGCAACGAATACAAACCAAGTTAACCACATTGGACTATTCATGTATAAAATACCACCAACAAAAAGTATTGAATTACCTAGAGCTGTTGCAGCTAACCAAGCACCTTGCATAATTCCTTGCATGTGAGGAGGTGCAACTTTTGCTACAAAAGCAATACCTAGAGGGCTAATAAACAATTCAGCTACAGTCAATATGAAATATAGACCAACCATAATCCATGGGGTTAGTTTAATCGCTTCAAGTGCTTCAGGAGTCATTCCAGATAATTCAGCTTTAGTTGGTACAGCAAAAGAGTATACCATTAAGAATACATAAGCTAAAGCTGCGATTCCCATACCAAAAGCAATTTTCTTAGGAGTAGAAAGGTTATATCCTTTTTTATCTAGAAATCCAAAGAACCATACAATTATAGGAGTTAAGAATACAACAAATATTGGGTTCACAGCAGCAAATATTTCTGCACCAATAATTTGAGTGAAACCTAAGTCCATTTTAATAGCACTTAAGTCAATATAATCTCTTGCAAAGTAAGTTAAAGAGTATCCGTTTTGGTGGAAAGCAAACCAGAAGAAAATAACAACTCCGAATACAGCGAATAGAGCGTAAACACGTTGTTTAATTTCTTTAATATCCATTTGAACTTCTTCCTTCGAAGGACCTTCTTTACTATCATTTTTAGCTGACATATCAGGGAACTTTGATTTATTAACTAAATAAATAATCAAAGAAACTCCCATCATTATAATAGCAGTCATAAAGGCATACTGGAAACCAACACTAAAAACGTTTAGGTAATCGTTTACAAAAGATCCTAGCTCCGGAGTAGCACTACCATCAGCCATAACTTCTTTAGCATAGGTAGTTAACTGATTTAATCTCTCAGGAAGCATTTCGGTACCTGCCTTAGCGTGACCAACGTATTCGTGACATAATTCAGGCAAAGACGAATTATATAAGAAATTATTTGTTTTTAACCACCAGTTTCTAACACCTACAGCAATAAAAGGAGCAAAAAGAGCACCAATATTGATAAACATGTAGAATAACTGGAAACCTGATTCTCTCTTATCTCTATACTCATCCGTGTCGTACATCTGACCTACAAGTGCTTGTAAGTTACCTTTAAATAGGCCGTTACCAAAAGCAATAACAAATAAACCGAAACAAGTGATACCTAAATATAAAGCTTGGTTAGGTACAGGAGTTGGAGTTGGGATCGCAATCATTACATACCCCAAGGCCATTATAATAAGGCCAGTTAAAATTGTGCCCTTGTAATTTTTAGTTTTGTCGGCAATTCTACCGCCCACTAATGCCAATAAATAGATTGAGGCATAAAATGCAGAATAAATATATCCTGTCGTTGTTTCTGATAATCCAAACTTAGCAGAAATAAATAATGTTAAGATTGCCATCATAATATAGAAGCCAAAACGTTCCCCCATATTAGCTAATGCGGCCGAAACCATTCCTTTAGGATGTCCTTTAAACATAAATGTTAGTTTTAAATTATAATAGTTTAGTTTTTCTTATTTTAAGAATGACAAATATATAGAAAAAAACAAAAGAGAGTAATGATTTGTTAGCAGAATGAGTCTATTTAAAACGTTTTCGTAAGTAGATGTAGGTTTCAAAAGTTTAGTATCTTTGATAGACAAGCCCAAAGCATTAGAAATAGTAATGCGTAACTAGTATTTTTGGTGTTAGTATTTCGTTAAAAACCATATGTCTAGTTTCTTTTTTGCATTTCGGGATATAAAATTTAAAACTTAATAGGTATGAAAGTATTCTCAGCCCAACAAATTTCAAAAATTGATGCATACACGATAGAAAATGAGCCAATTGCTTCTATTGATTTAATGGAAAGAGCTTCATTTAAAATTTTTAATTGGATTGTTGAGAAATTTCCTGCACCTCAAAATTGTAAGATATTCGTAGGACCAGGGAATAATGGAGGAGATGGTTTGGCTGTAGCTCGAATGTTAGCTGAAAAGAATTATGCTGTTGAAGTTTTTCTTTTAAAAATGAGTGATAAAATAGCTACAGATGCTTGTGTAAATTTGAGGCGAATTAAAGACAAAAAGAACCTGGATATCTATGAAATTACTTCTATAGATAATATGCCATGGTTATTTCCTGATGATGTTGTAGTCGATGCTATATTTGGTTCTGGTTTATCAAGACAAATTGAAGGATTAGCATTGGAAGTGGTGAATGCAATAAATGCAAGTGAGGCTAATATTGTCGCTATTGATGTGCCATCAGGTTTGATGTGTGAAGATAATTCTACGAATAACTGTAGAGGAATTGTTCGAGCAAACTACACTTTAAGTTTTCAGTTCCCTAAATTGGCTTTTTTATTTCCGGAAAATGCTAAATATATAGGAGAATGGGAAGTACTTCCAATTGGATTGCATCAAGATGTTATTAAATCAGAATCTACTCCTTATAAGATATTGAATAGAGAGTTTGTAAAATCTCTTTTAATGCCTAGAATGAAATTTGATCATAAAGGAACTTATGGGCATGGTTTATTAATTAGTGGTAGTCATGGCAAAATGGGAGCAGCTATTTTGGCCTCTCGCGCTAGTTTGCGTTCAGGAATTGGTTTGTTAACATCTCATATTCCACGTTTGGGTTATCAAATAATGCAAACTGCAGTACCAGAAACTATGGTTAGTATCGATCGATCGGATATTATTTTTACTGAATTCCCTAATTTGGATCAATATAAGGCAGTAGCTATTGGCCCAGGAATTGATAAAAAGCAAAATTCTTTTCGCGCAATGGTTGATTTATTAAAGGAAGTTAAAGTTCCGATGGTGTTAGATGCTGATGCAATTAATATTATTGGAGAACATCCAGAATTAAAAGAAGATTTGCCTTTGGGAAGTGTTTTTACGCCTCATGTTAAAGAATTTGAGCGTTTGGTGGGTAAGAGTAGTGATAGTTATACAAGAAACTGTATGCAAAGAGAATTCGCAAAAAAACACCAACTTACATTGCTTTTAAAAGGTGCGTATAGTGCAATTTGCTGTCCAGAAGGAAGTTGTTATTTTAATCCTACAGGAAATCCAGGAATGGCAACCGCTGGTAGTGGTGATGTTCTAACTGGAATAATATTATCTTTGTTAGCACAAGGGTATTCTTCGCATGTTGCAGCTATAATTGGAGTGTATTTGCATGGTTTAGCTGGTGATTTAGCATCTGTTGATATCGGAATTGAAGCACTTACAGCGAGTGATATTATTGACTATTTGCCAAAAGCATGGTTAGAATTAAAAAAATAATTACTCTGGTATAATTAAGCGAAGTAGTTTAGCGTTAATGATAATAGAGAATTCAAAAATAAAAAATATAGATTGTAATGAGTCGAATGATTTTTAGAACCTCAATGGTATTTCTTACCATTATTTGCTTGCAGTGGAATGTTAGTGCACAAAAAAGAAGAACACTTGAAACTCCAAGTACTGTAATTTATGCTTTGCCTCAAACTGTCATAAAGCTTGATGTAACTGCAGAGAAAACGATTTTAAAACGAGGACCTTTTGCCGAATACGCCAAAAAATTTCTAGGCATTTCGGATATTGTTTCAGTTGATGGAGTAGATTGGAAATTGAAAGTAATTGACGCTTCATCGGTAGGAGAAGTTGATCCAGAGCAATACCATAAATTAACAACTTCGTTTGATTATGAGCCAAGTTTAATTGCATTGAGTCCAACTGGTTTGATAAAAGGTTTTAATTTGAAGAAAACCCAATTGATCAATGAGGATAAAGAGTTACTATTTACTTCTGTCGAGGATTTTGATATCGAGTATGGAAAATTATCGATCGATCCAATAATGAAGTATAGAGAAGATACAATTTATAAGGTGATTGAAACAGATACGGCTTTTATAAAAGTACCAGTTCTCGAAAAACAAGCTCTAACTAAATCAACAGAAGAAAAAGCTGAAGAAGCTGCTCACGAGATTTTTAAATTACGCAAAAGAAGGTTTAAGATCTTAACTGCAAATTATGAGGTTTTACCTCCTGATGGTAAAGCTTATGAGATAATTGTTAGAGAACTAAGAAAGTTAGAAGATGAATATTTATCTCTTTTTATAGGTAAGAAAATAAGTTCTCTTCAAAAATTTCATTTTTCTTATACGCCCAAAAAAGGAGAAAATGGAGGGGTCATTTTTAGAATGTCACCACAAATGGGACCAGTTGGTGTAAATGATTTAGGAGGCAAACCTATTCGTATTGATTTTAAGAATTTAGATAGTACTAGAGAGTTAGCAATTATTCCATCTGCGGGTGTTGCTCCACAAAAGTTAATTTCTTATCGTATACCTGGATTAGCAGATGTTTCTATTACTAATGGAAAACGAATTTTGTTTAAAAATAGAATGTCGGTTGCGCAATTTGGAAAGATTGCAAATTTGCCTGCAGAGGTTTTATTGAATGAAAATTACAGCATCGAATTTTATCCTGATTTAGGATCGATAAAGAATGTGAGCAAGTAGGAAATAACGAATTAATAAGTATTAAAAAATCCCGCCTTGAGCGGGATTTCTTTTTATGTTGAAACTTGATTAATCAAGCATTCTTTCTATAGTTTGAGATCTGTTAGGACCAACAGAAACAACAGATATAGGAACTCCTGTTTCTCTCTCAATAAAATCAATGTAAGCATTGAATTCTTCTTCGAATTCATTTTCATGACTCACATTAGTCATATCTTTCTTCCATCCTTTAAACTCTGTGTAAACAGGTTTAATATCATCAGTCATTTCGTAAGGTACGTGCTCAACTTCTTTACCATTTACAATGTACGAAGTACAAATTTTAATGGTGTCGAAATCATCCATTACATCTGATTTCATCATGGTTAATTCGGTAGCACCATTAATCATGATTGAATATTTCAAAGAAACTAAATCTAACCAACCACATCTTCTAGGGCGACCAGTTGTAGATCCATATTCGTTTCCTTTGTCTCTCAAGTTCTGACCATCTTCGTCGAACAATTCAGTTGGAAATGGTCCCATACCAACTCTTGTACAATAAGCTTTGAAGATACCAATAACACGACCAATACGATTAGGAGCAATTCCTAAACCAGTACAAGCACCTGCACAAACAGTGTTCGATGAAGTAACAAATGGATAAGATCCAAAATCAATATCTAAAAGAGTACCTTGAGCACCTTCTGCAAGAATAGATTTTCCATCTTTAAGCGCATCGTTTAAGTACTGCTCGCTATCAATTAGTTGGAATTCTTTTAGAACTTTAATTCCTTCGAACCATTCAGCTTCGTATTCTGAAATATCGTAATCGAACTCATAAAATTTATCAAGCATTTGAGAATGCTTTGCAACTAATGAGTCGTATTTTTCTTTGAAGTTGGTATTGATATCACCTACACGTAAACCATTTCTTCCAGTTTTATCCATGTAAGTTGGGCCAATTCCTTTTAGAGTCGATCCAATTTTCGACTTTCCTTTTGCTGCTTCAGATGCTGCGTCGAGAATTCTGTGCGAAGGCAAAATTAAATGAGCCTTTTTCGAAATAAACAATGTTTTGGATAGATCGATTCCCAACTTTTTAATTCCGTCAATTTCTTTTTTGAAAATTACTGGATCGATAACTACACCGTTTCCAATAACATTAATCTTATCGTCACGGAAGATACCGGAAGGGATTGTATGCAACACATGTTTGATTTCATTGAATTCTAACGTGTGTCCTGCATTTGGACCTCCTTGGAAACGAGTGATAAAATCGTACTTTGGGGTAAGTACATCCACAATCTTTCCTTTACCTTCATCTCCCCACTGGAGTCCTAAAAGTACATCAACTTTCATCTGTCTAATAATTTGATAGTAAATCTTACAAGTAAAATATCCGGACCTTTTTTAAGTATCTGGACTTATAAAATGATTCGGTTTGCTGTTAAAGCTTGAGGATGGTTACAAGTTTTAACAGTCAAAGGTAATAATTATTTTCATTTAGCGAAGGCTAAAATATCCCTTGTTGATAAGTCGCGAAAGGGCACAAAAAAAACCTCTTGTTTAAAGAGGTTTTAATAAATTTATATTGTTGATAAATTAGTTATTTTCTAATTTTCTACATTCTTGACAAGTTCCATAGATATATAAAGAGTGGTGAGAAACTTTAAAATCCATATCGTCTGATACATTTTTTCGAACATCTTCTAATCGAGTGTCGCAAAATTCAAGAACTTTACCACAACGAGTGCAAATTAAATGATCGTGTTTGTTGCTATCGTATGCTTTCTCGAACTGAGCAATGTTCTTACCAAACTGATGTTTGATAACTAACTTACAATCTAAAAGAAGATCTATTGTGTTGTAAAGGGTTGCTCTACTTACACGGTAGTTTTTGTTTTTCATGAAGATGTAAAGAGATTCGATATCGAAGTGTCCTTCTCGCGAATATATTTCATCTAGAATGGCATATCTTTCAGGGGTTTTTCTGTGTCCCTTTTTCTGAAGATATTCAGTAAACATCTTCTTAACAATTTCTTTAGTGTCTTCGTTGCTCATATCTAAAAAATAACCTAGGTGTTATCTAATCTAATTTAAAATAATGGTCTAAAATAGTTATTTTTTTTAAAAATGGTACACTATTTAGAATAAATTTTAATTTAGCTGTATTCCTCAATGTTCTCTATACGTTTCACATTATCAAGACCTTTAATTTTAATTAACTTCATAATTAAATTGTTAAGATCCTCTGTGTTGTGAACATAGAGATGAATAAGACCTTCGAATACACCATCGTGACTTTCAAAGTGTAAGGAGCGCATATTGACATCATGGTCCTTTGATATAATATTAGTTACCTCATTTACAATACCAATTTTATCGATACCGGAAAGTTCTATGATTGCAAGAAATGACATTAATCGATGACTAGTCCAATCAGCAGCAAGAATCCGATCGCCTTGACTAGACATTAATTTAAGAGCATTCGGGCATTTTCTTTTGTGAATGGTAACATTATTAGCCATGTCTAAATGTCCTAAAACTTCGTCACCAGGAATTGGCTTACAGCATGGAGCAATTCGATAACTCTCATTAGCTGCCAATTCGCTAAGCATAAGTGTCTTTTTCTTGTCTACTTCCGGTTTTGCAACTGCCGTTTCAGGAATTTCTTCTTCATCCTCTTCTTTGTCTTTAGAATCTCCAAAGAACTGCAGTTTCCAATATTTAATAAATTTACTTTTCGATTTCTTTCTTACAACTTCATCAACTTCATTGATGTTTATTTTTTCCAGACCAATTTTGTAGTATAATTCTTCTTTATTGGAAAGTTTGTAATGCTCAAGCATCTTACGATAGGCTTTTGCATTTAACTTTAGTCCTGAATCTATTAGTCTGTCTTCAAGAATTCTTGCTCCTTTAACGGTGTATTCTTTTCTTTCCTTTTTAAAAGCCGATTTTATTTTTGATTTCGATTTTGCAGTAACCACAAAATCCATCCATTCGTGCTTTGGTGTTTGTTTGTCCGAGGTAAGAATCTCTACTTGATCACCACTTTTTAAGACATGACTAAGTGGAACCAACTTGTGATTCACCTTGGCTCCAATGCAACGATTTCCAATATCGGTATGGATATCGTATGCAAAATCGAGTGTTGTTGCATTTTTTGGTAGGGTTCTTATGTGCCCTTTAGGTGTAAAAACTTGAATTTCTTGCGAAAACAAATTTAGTTTGAACTCATCAAGAAAAGCCATTGCATCTGCTTCTGGATTATCTAGAATTTCACGAACATCCTTAAGCCATTTATCTAATTCTGATTCTCCAGAGGTATTACTGTATTTAGAATGAACTGCAAAACCTTTTTCTGCAATGTCATCCATTCGATCTGTTCGAATCTGGAATTCAATCCAATTGCCTAATGGTCCCATTGCGGTTACATGAAGGGCTTCATATCCATTTGCTTTTGGAGTACTAACCCAATCTCGAATTCGTTCTGGTTTTGGTTTATAAATATCAGTAATTAAGGAGTAAATATTCCAACATTGGTTTTTTTCTGGAATTCCTTTTTCTGGTTTAAAAACAACTCGCACCGAAATCAAATCGTAAATTTCCTCGATACTGGTTTTTTGATTTTGAACTTTATTCCATATTGAAAAGATTGATCGTGGTCGGTTCTTAATAGAACATTTTATATTGCCTTCTTTTAATTTTACTTTAATAGGGGCAATAATTCGTTTAATGATTTTTGCCTGTCTTTCTTCTTGTTTTATTACTTTTTCAGAAATGAGTTTAAAATCATCTGGATGTTCGTATTTTAAACTTAAATCTTCAAGTTCCGATTTGATTGCATACAATCCCATTCGAAGTGCTAATGGAGCAAACAGAAATAATGTTTCTCCAGCAATTTTCATTTGCTTTCGCAAAGGCATTGAATTTAAAGTTCGCATGTTGTGCAAACGATCTGCCATTTTTATCAGAATCACTCTTAAGTCATCTGATAAAGTGAGCAGCATTTTTCGGAAATTTTCGGCTTGCATAGAGGTTTGTTGACCAAAAACACCAGATATTTTCGTTAGTCCATCAACAATTTGAGAAACTTTAGTACCGAACAAGTTTTCGATATCGTCAAGCGTATAGTCGGTATCTTCTACTACATCGTGTAGGAGAGAAGCTACAATAGACTTTGTTCCCAAACCCATTTCTTTTGCTGCAATTTGTGCCACAGCAATAGGATGAAGAACATAAGGTTCTCCCGATTTACGACGCACACCTTTATGAGCTTCACATGCAAAATGAAAAGCTTTATCTATAAGTTGTTTACTTTCTGCTCCACGACTTCTTTTGCAATGCTT
>JADGFH010000960.1 GCA_016743925.1 Labilibaculum sp. | reverse complement strand
ATTTTTTCGGAAAGTGTTTTCACTTCTCCGCGCAAAGCAGCAACTTCTTTTCGTAGTTCAGATAAATGAGACAACACCTCATCCACTTGCCAGTTTTCGGATTTTTTATCTTGCTGCTGGTTGCAGGCAGTTGTTAGCAGAGTAAACAGGCTAACGGTTAAAATGAGTTTTATGCTTTTCATTACAGTTATTCCAAAATCAATTTACAACTTTCAGTTTAATTCAAAAATCCAATCACTAAGCTAATCCTTTTTCTCCAACCTGGATTTTTCACGTTTTAGCTTTACTGCTTCTTCTATGTTTTTTCTCTCTTTTTCTCCAAGCTTCGTTCACTGGATCCCATTTAATCATTCTGCCTTTATAGTCAAAGGTATAATTTATTGCTGATGGAATTAATTTGTCTTCAAATTCAACGCTAGAGAAATACATACACTCATATATTTCCACCTTTGAACTCAAAAAATCAATACTTCTTTTTTTAATACTTGCATGCAAATTTACTATATTAAAAAATATTTCTTATCGAATTTCTTCATTGCAGGGCACTTTATCGTTCCTGGTCTGAAGGCAAGCCTTCGTCCTAAATATAACACCGCTCCATCTTCAGCCAGATAATAAAACATACTAGAATGAAAGTTATCTTTTACGGTTTCGTAATAATAGTAATGACACTCTCCATTAGCAGGCTTAAGGCTCACTTTATAATTATGATAATTATCCACGTTATAAAGCTTCTTATATTCTTCAACTTTTACCTTGGCTTTTTCCAAGTTCAAGTCTCGATGGCAAGATTCTTTTGATAAAGAAACAATAGAATAACTTGAGCAGAAAATAAAAACTGTACACTTAATGATTTCTTTTCTTTTTAAGAACACTTACTTCCCTATTTACTCATACATAACCAAGTGATAGCAAAAAGAATCGACGCAGTGCAACTATTTTTTATCCTTTTTGGCTTTTTCACGCTTTAGCCTCTCTGTTTCCTCTATCTCTTTATCGAGTTCTTTCTCTCTTTTTCTCCAAACTTCATTCACTGGAGTCCAATTAAACATTCTGCCTTTATAATCAAAGGTATAATTGATTGCTGATGGAATTAATTTATCTTCAAATTCTGCACTATAATTATACATGCAATTACGCACTTGTAGCTTCGATTCTACAAAGCTAACCTTTCTATTTTCAACACTTACATGCGTGTTTATTTTATCAAAAAAGTATTCTTTTTCGTGCTTTTTCATTGTTGGGCATTTTATCATTCCCGGTTTAAAACGAAGTCTCCTCCCTAAATACAACACTTCACCATCTCCGGCCAGGAAGTAATATCTGTTAGCATGAAGCTCCCTCGTTTTTACCCTTTCATAATAATAGTAATGACACTCACCATTAGTAGGTATAAGACTCGTATCATACTTATAGTAATCCCCCACATTATAACGCTTCTTATACGCCTCTACTTTCAATTTAGCCATTTCTAACGTTAAGTCTCGCCTGCACTCTTCCTGCGACAAAGATACAGTAGAGAAGTTTAAACAGAAAACAAAAACAGTGCTTTTAATAATTGCAAATTTTTTAATTAGAAACATTTGTATTCACCCTCACTGCCATCAATCACTCCATTCTCATTATTTGCATCACGCTTTGCGCTGTCAATTATATCAAAAACAGTACTAGAACAAAAAATATCTCCTTGACAGCGAGCTTCTCTTCCTTTTAAACACTCAACCTCCGCTTTATATCCTTCACACTCTGCCTCCAATCGGTTAATGTTTAGTTTTGGATTGAGCACCGCTTTACCGCAATTACTACCACAATCTTTCATATGAGGTATGTGAGCTTCTTCATGCACTATAATACACTCATTATGAATCTTATTAAGCGTTTCGTTAGTACTCCAAACCTCATCTGTATGCTCATATCTTCCACAAAGCTTTTTCTCACCATGACAACACACAACTCCACCAGCTTTTTCTGGTGCATCTTTCCAAGCGATATTACAACACTCATTAGAGTCTTTCACTATCGGTTGTATATTACCTTTAACACATGCTCTACAAGCTATAACATTATCCATACTAATATCGGTAATGTCATACTTTGGCTGAGAAAGAACACCACAAGTCTCAGTCTTACAATTCCCAGCTATTTGATCAACAGGTTTCAACGACTTTTCCTCGTCAATGATAACCTCGCCAAATTCACACGTTTTGCAAAAATTTGCTTCTGTATCCTCC
>JADGFH010000181.1:661-9489 GCA_016743925.1 Labilibaculum sp. | reverse complement strand
ATCTCATGTCTAATATCTCATATCTAGAACAGATGAAAAAATATATAGATTACATTACGAAAAGCTTGCAATTGCAGGCTTTTCAAGTTGAAAATACTGTGCAACTTTTAGGCGAAGGAGCTACCATGCCCTTTATTGCACGTTACCGAAAAGAAATGACAGGCAGTTTGGACGAGGTTCAAATTGGAGCCATAAAAGATGAAATTGCTCGATTAACGGAATTGGACAAGCGTCGCGATAGTATTTTAGATGCTATTGAAAAGCAAGACAAACTAACTGAGGAATTGAAGCAACGTATCATGGCATGTGGGGAAATGAATCAGTTGGAAGATTTGTACTTACCCTACAAACTAAAGCGTAAAACCAGAGCTGTGAAGGCAAAAGAGAAAGGTTTGGAACCATTGGCTGATATTTTGATGAAGCAAATGGAACGTGATGTGGAAGGAAAAGCAGCTCAGTTTTTATCGGACGAAGTTCCAAACGAAGAAGAAGCCTTGCAAGGAGCACGAGATATTATTGCTGAAAGGGTGAATGAGAATGAAGTGGCCAGAAATTCGGTGCGTAGTATTTTTCAACGTCAAGCGGTAATTCGTTCTAAAGTTGTAAAAGGAAAAGAAGCTGAAGGCGAAAAATTTAAGGATTATTTTGAGTCCGAAGAGGCATTGAAAAGAGTCGCTTCTCATAGAATGTTGGCCTTACGAAGAGGAGAGGCCGAAGGGATTTTGCGTGTTAGCATTGCACCTGATGAGGATGAGGTTTTAGATCGATTGGATCGTGTTTTTGTGAAAGGAAACACAAGTTCATCGGAGCAGGTAGAGTTAGCTGTTAAAGATGCCTACAAAAGATTATTAGGTTCTTCTTTGGAAACAGAATTTGCCAAAAATTCAAAAGAAGCTGCCGATAAAGAGGCTATTCGTGTGTTTTCTGAGAACTTAAGACAGTTGCTTTTATCATCTCCATTAGGACAAAAGCGTGTATTGGCTTTAGATCCAGGCTTTAGATCTGGCTGTAAGCTGGTTTGCTTGGATGCGCAGGGAAATTTATTGCACAATGAAACCATTTACCCACATCCACCGCAAAATCAAGGTAAAATGGCAGCAAAAAAATTGTCCAATATGGTGGAAACCTACGACATACAAGCCATTGCTATTGGAAATGGAACGGCAAGTCGCGAAACGGAACGATTCGTTACCAATCTTCATTACGATCGGAAAGTACAAGTGTTTGTGGTGAGTGAGGCAGGAGCCTCTATTTACTCGGCATCGAAGGTGGCTCGCGAGGAGTTTCCAGAATATGATGTTACCGTTCGTGGAGCAGTTTCTATTGGTCGCCGCCTAATGGATCCATTAGCCGAATTGGTAAAAATTGAAGCTAAATCGATCGGAGTAGGGCAGTACCAGCACGATGTAGATCAATCCCTTTTGCAGCAAAGTCTCGACCAAGTGGTAGAATCTTGTGTGAATAAGGTAGGCGTAAATTTAAATACGGCTAGTAAGCATTTGCTAAACTATGTTTCAGGCCTTGGCCCACAATTGGCACAAAATATTGTTGATTACCGAGCCGAAAATGGAGCTTTTTCATCCCGTAAGGAGATTAAGAAAGTGAAACGAATGGGAGCAAAAGCATTTGAACAATGTGCAGGTTTTCTACGAATTCCAAACTCTGATAATCCGATGGATAATTCGGCGGTACACCCAGAATCGTATGGCATTGTAAAACAAATGGCAAAAGATTTAAAGTGTTCGGTAGCCGATTTAATTACTGATGATGAATTGCGAAAGCAGTTAGATCTGAATAAATATGTAAGCGCTGAGGTGGGATTACCTACCCTAAAAGATATTTTGGACGAGCTGGAAAAGCCCGGTCGCGATCCGAGAACCATTATCAAGGTATTCCAATTTAAAGAAGGAATTTACAAGGTAGAGCAATTGGAAGTGGGCATGGAGTTACCAGGAATCGTAACCAATATTACCAATTTTGGTGCTTTTGTTGATGTTGGTGTAAAACAAGATGGTTTGGTTCATATTTCTCAATTGGCAAACCGATTTGTATCGAATCCTGCCGATGTAGTTCAATTGCATCAGCATGTAAATGTGAAAGTAACCGAAGTTGATGTTGCTAGAAAACGCATACAACTCTCGATGAAAGAGTGTGAGCAGTAGATTCAAAGCAATTTTATGAAGTTGAGATTTTGGGGTGTATTTTTGCTCCTGCAGGCTGCGGGAACAAAAATACAGTAGGTAGAATACTTGCTGCGGGCTGCAGGAAAGAAAATACAGTATGTTATAATGTTCCTGTAACCTGCATGAAACTTTCTACAACCTTTGTAAGCATTCCGGTAATCTATAACAACAATTTTAAACTTAGAATTTGCTTTTGGGAAGTTTTAGTTATTTTTGAAACTCGATAATAAAAATAAAAAAAGCATGGAATTTAACGATCAGGAAGTAATAGTTGATTGCCCACATTGCAAAGGGGAAATTATTGTAAATATATTAGAGATCACCAATCACCATACGGTAACTTGTCCTAGCTGTAGCAAGAAAGTAGACTTAGCGGCGAACGATCCTTCGGCAAAATTGGGAGTGCCTAAAACTTATATGCCATTTGATGGTTTGGCTGACTACATGAAACAAGTTGAGGAGAAGAGAAAAAAGAAGTAGCGAATTCTACTTTCTAAAATGATATAAGAAAAGAGGCATTTCCGAATAGAAGATGCCTCTTTATTGCTCTAACGACGATTAACATCTCCACCGCTTGAGTCACTTACATTTACTTTTTCAGGATTACCGTAATAGCTAACATCACCACCAGAACTGGCATGAGCTTCAATAGCTTCCGATGCATAAACACTAACGTCACCACCGCTTGAGGCTTTCGCTTTACATCTTTTTGCAATTAATTCTTTTGCTCTAAGATCGCTACCACTACTCGCTTTTCCAGCAAAATAATCTGCTTTTCCTTGCAATCTAGCATCAGCTCCAGAACTTACACTACAGCTTAATTCTTTTGCATTTATTTCCATTTTCGCGTCGGCACCACTGCTCACGCTAATGTCTAAATTTCCAGTATTAATAAGACCTCTGGTTTCTAAATCTGCACCGCTCGATACATTAATTTCGTTCACATTAACCAGTGTTACGTAAACACTCATTTTTGTAGCTCTACGAATATTACCATCAACTTTAAGAATTAGCTCATCGCCTTTTACTTGAGTAATAATGTGTTCCATTAAATTCTCGTCAGCTTCAACGGTCAATGATTCTTTGTCACCCTGAACTACATATACATCTAGGCCACTACTAGCCGATATTACTGAGAAGGATCCAATTTCACGATCTTGTTTTTGTACATTACCATTCCCTTTTTCGCCCCAGAATTGTGCTTTAACACTACCAGATAGCAAAAATGCAAGAGCCACAATTAGGAGGCTGGTTTTTTGAATAAATTTTTTCATGTGTATATTATATTAGTGAAAATGTTAATCTATAAGTAAGACGCCGCGAGTAAGAATTAAGTTACAGTTCGAATAAAAAAAGTAGGTTGTTAATCTGAGGAAATGACGATTAGCGAAGATGATTTGTTGCATTAGGAGAAAAAAAAAGAGGTGCGATTTATCGCACCTCTCTTCATTAAGCCGTTTTATTATCTGTTTTAAAACAAATTAAGAAATGGCTGTTTAATAAAGTTTTTGACCTTCCTAGAAATAGGATATTTTTCTTTTGCGGGCACATTTTGCGTACCCGGTATTTGTGTGTGATTCCCTAGTATGATAATTGCTGGCGACTCTGGAAGATCCTCTTTTTTTATTTTCGAGAAAAAACGAGTATTCCCACTTACAACATCACTGCTTTGGTAACTTACTTTGGAAACTACATTAATATTTGTCTCTTTACTCAGCCTTTTGTTTAGTTCGTAGGCCATTGAATTTAATTGTTCTAATCCCATGTAAATTACAACAGTATCATCATTTTCAATTTCTTTGATGATTCCATTTAAAGTGCTTTTTTCACCTCCAACTTTAACTGCAGAGTGAAAATGAATACCAGAGGATTTTCCTCGTTCCGTAAGCGGAATCCAGAACTCATTCGATGCAGCCATAGCAGCGCTAATTCCAGGAATTAGTTCAAATTCCAATCCAGTCTCCAATAAATATCGAATCTCTTCCACACCTCTGCCATAAACCATCGGATCGCCAGATTTCAAACGCACCACTTGACTTCCCAAAAGGTAATACATCAACAGCTGATCGTGAATGTATTCTTGTCGTGATACTGGATTCTTACCATCACCCGATCGCTTACCCACATTAATAAGCATAGCTTTTTCAGGAAACAGTTCTCGTACTTCATCAGTTATCAATGCATCATATAGAATAACATCTGCGTTTTCGATGCTTCGCAAAGCTTTTATTGTGAGCAGATCGGCAGCGCCTGGTCCGGCACCAACAATCCATATTTTTCCTTTTTTCATATAATTATATTTTAAGCACATGTAGAACACCCCTCTGTCCTGTGGACATCTCCCCTGAAAAGGGGAGAAGATAAATTTTAGATAGGTGTTTAATGAGTCAGCGTCTTTCCCTGTTTAGGGAAAGTGCCGACAGGCGAAAGGGTGATTTCTTAACTACTTCAATCTTTTAGGTCAATTTTAATGCTTAAACTCTTTTGCATTCACAATCTCTTTTACATATTCTTTGCGGATAACAAAATCGCCAAACTCTTCTCCTTTGGTCCTGTTTTCGGCGTAATCTTTTAAAATCGGACGTAGTTCGCTAAGAATCTCTTCTTCGTTTATGTTTTCGCGGTACAGATTATTTAAACGAGTACCTTTAAAATTACCTCCTAAGTAGAAGTTGTATCTTCCTGGGGCTTTTCCAATGAAACCTATTTCAGCTACGTAAGGTCTGCCACATCCATTGGCACATCCTGTCATTCGAATCACAATTTCATCTTTCGTTAAGCCAAACTCTTGTAGACTATCATCTATTTTATCAATTAAGAAAGGAAGATATCTTTCCGCTTCGGCAAAGGCCAAACTACAAGTATTTAAAGCTACACAAGCAATTGAATTGGCTCTTGTTCCCGATATTGCTTGCGGTAACAATTGATGCTTTTTCAGGATTTGGTTGATCTTCGTCTTGTTTTTTTCTTCAATCTTACCGAGAATCAAATTTTGATTTCCTGTTAATCTAAAATCAGAAATACTTAGTTTGGCAATTTCCTGTAATGCAGTTTTAATCTTTAGCTGATCAACATCTTTTACTCTACCACCTTCTATAAATAAACCAAGATACCATAAACCATCTTTTGCTTGCTGCCACCCGAATTTATCACCATTTCGAATCAGTGTGTAAGTCCTTTCTTCTTCCAAAGTGGAACCCAATTTCTCGTTTAGTAATTCTTTAAATTTAGCGACTCCAATACGATCAATTGTATATTTTAAACGGGCATTCTTTCTCACTTTTCGATTGCCCAATTCTTTCTGCAACAGAACAACTTTCTCCGCAACATCTACGGTGTTCTCTACCGAAGCAAAACCCAGAACATTTCCTAATCGAGGATAAGTTTCAGCATCCCCAAAAGTGGTTCCCATTCCACCACCAACAACAATATTAAATCCTTCCAACACACCATTGTTTTCAATTGCAATAAATCCTAAATCTTGCGTGAAAACATCAATATCATTAAAGGGAGGTATTGTAAATCCAATCTTAAATTTTCGTGGCAAATACACAGGACCATATAAAGGTTCCACTTCACCAGCGCTTCCTTCAGCAACTTTTTTCTGGTCGAGCCAGATTTCGTAATAAGCCGGAGTTCTTGGCGTTAAATGATCACTCACTTTCCCAGCCAATTCTTGCACCTGATCGAAAACTTCCGAGCCATATGGGTGTGGACTCGCCATCACATTTCTATTTACGTCGCCACAAGCTGCAATGGTGTCCAACAAAGCTTTGTTGATGGCTTGAATACTTGGCTTCAAGTTCCCTTTTAATACGCCATGAAATTGAAATGCTTGTCGGGTGGTTAACTTGATTGTTCCGTTGGCATATTCATCGGATATTTGATCGATTTGAAGCCATTGTTTTGCATTTACAACTCCTCCCGGAACTCTTACTCGAATGAGAAAGGAGTAGTCGGGTTCCAATTTGGTCTTCTTTCTTTCTCGCTCGTTATCACGATCGAATTGTTGATAAATGCCGTGAAATTTAGACACCTGACGATCGTCAACTGCAATTGCATCTGTAATGGGATCGGCAAGACTGGCTTCTAATGTACCGCGTAAATAGTTACTGTCGGTTTTTATTTTTTCTACTTCGGACAATTCTGCCCAGTTGATATTATCTGACATTGTTCGTTTTGTTTTAAACCTGATAGATTTGGAAGATCTATCAGAATTGGTTTAGACGCTAACAGGTTTTTCAAACTCTGTCAGGTCTCTCATTAATACACATCAAGCAGTAATCGCTTTTCTCTCTTCAGATTTTTTAGATATTCTTCAGCCTTATCGGGTGTTATACCACCTTCATTTTGAATAATCTCAAGCAGTGTGTCCTGAACATCTTTCGCCATATACTTCTTGTCTCCGCAGATGTAAAAATGAGCGCCATTTTCAAGCCATTGGTATACTTCATTGCCATTTTCTTTCAGGCGATCTTGTACGTATTCTTTTTCTTGCTGATCTCTAGAGAAGGCAACATCGAGCTTTTGCAATGTTCCTTTCTTAAGAAATTTTTGCCACTCTACCTGATACAAAAAATCTTTTTTGAAGCGTTGATTTCCAAAAAACAACCAATTTTTTCCTTTAGCACTATTTTGTTCTCGTTCTTGTAAGAAACTTCTGTATGGAGCAACACCAGTACCTGCACCAACCATTATTAAAGGTTTGTTTTCATCATCCGGTAAACGAAATGCTTCATTTTTATCGATGTAAATAGGTATGTGATCGCCTGCATTAATTTCATCGCTTACATAAGAAGAACAAGCACCGTTACGATCTCGCTTTTTCTGCTGATATCTCACCGATGCAATGGTGATGTGTACCTCTTCGGGATTAGCGCTAGGCCCAGATGAAATGGAGTAGAGGCGAGCGTACAAAATTCGAAGAATAGATATGAATTGATCGCTTGTAATTTCACCAGGATAATCTTCCAGTAAGTCATATGCATCTGCTCCGTACAGGTATTCTTCTAGCTTATCTTCATTGTTTAGTAGTACTTCGAGATCTTTGTTCTGAACAATTGTATTGTATTTTACCAGTACTTCCTGATTTAAAACCGTTATTTCCAGTTTGTTTTGTAAGGCTCTAAACAAGCTAAGTTCTTTATCGCCTACCGTAACAATTCGCTCCGGATCTTCTTCAAATTTGGTAATTAGTAAATCAACCAAATCAATTGGATTGTTAGGAAGAATACCAATGCTATCACCTGCCTGATATTCAATACCCGAATCTTCCAATGAGATTTCAACATGATAAATTTCCTTCTCAGAATCTGTTGTTGTGATTCTTACTTTTTCTAAAACCTCTGCATAGTAAGGATTCGAGCGGTTGAATTTCTTTTTAGGAGCAGAAGTAGATGTGTTTTGCGAAGCACTTGTTACCTCTGGTGCTAGAGTTTTCAATTTACTCAGAACTGTCTCAATCCATTTTTCCGCAACCTCTTCGTAAGCTACATCGCTAGTTTGAATAGGAATTATTGCTTGTGCTCCTAGTTTTGTAAACTGTTGATTGAAATCGATACCTGTTTGGCAATATTTCTTGTATGTTTTATCACCCAAGGCAAGTACAGCATATTTGGTGTCTGGTAGTTTTGGCGCTCTTGTGCCATGCACATATTCGTAAAAATCTTCTGCCTGAATTGGAGCATCACCTTCACCATGAGTACTAATAATTAGGAAGACATACTTTTCTTTCTTCAAGTCATTCTTCTTGTAATCATCAACACCTTGTAGTTTTGCATTAAAACCTAAGGCAAGCACTCTATCGTATAAATCGAGTCCTATTTCTTTGCTGTGTCCCGTATGTGTCCCGTACAAAATCGTTATGCTTTCTGCTGATTTTGATGCAGGGAGTTCGGGGAGGGCGAGTGTATCATCTTTTCCATTAATGATTCCTGAGATGTATCCATTTACCCAAACCAACTGATCGGCAGATAAATTTTGAATCAGCTGATTAAGCTGAGCTAATTGTTCTTGATTGATTTGATATTCTTTTCTCATTTTAATTGGCAATTAGTAGTTTTTGAAGCTGATAATTTTCAAAGTAATCTTTCAATTGGTTTCTAACTCGTATCGATTCATAAACATCTTTACCGTTAGAACTTACAGCAATACTAACATTCGATTGCTTGTAAATTGCAGGAGAAACAAATTCACACAAATTAGGTTGATCGTGAACATTTAACAGAACGCCTGCTTCTTTCGTATCCCGCATTAATTGTCTTACAAAAGCAGGATCTTCAACACAACTGTATATCAGAAAATAGTCTTTAAGAATGCTTTTGTCGTATTGCTTTTCGTGAAAAATCACACCTGCATTTTTTATCCAGCTAATGATTTTAGGAGCGATTACCTCAATTAAATTAGTACTCCGTTGTAATATTTTTAGTTTTTTATAAGCGTCTTCATCGCCTCCAATAATTAGTATTCTCTTATCAGTAATATCTAAGGCGATCGGTAAAAATTGTTTATTATGCTTTGACATGATCTTGCTTTTTAAATGTGATAATCAATGGGATGCTCTTTTTCTTTGCCTAATTGGATTTTATTCCAGGTTCGTTCATGGATAAAATAGAGTCCCATTTTGGTAAACAGCTCAACTCCTCC
>JADGFH010000181.1:0-651 GCA_016743925.1 Labilibaculum sp. | reverse complement strand
GGAAATTAGTATAGTGTCAATTGTTCCTATCGTTCTCCAGGATATGGTTTTCAGTATGCTTCTGTAATTTTTCTCTTTCATTTCACTTGACTTACAGGAATAAAAAAAGTCCTTCTGCAATGCAGAAAGACTCGATATGTAATGTTCATTTAGGTACATAACGATTTCTGCTAAGGTTGATTCCATAACATACACATACAGCAACATATTGCTACATTGGCTCTTCCTTTTGTATGGTTTGTGAATATTTTCATCCTTCTTAGAAAATTAAATTCTTGTATTGATTGTATTTAAAATAGAGTTCATTTTGTTGGATATAAAAAAAGCCTTTCTGCTAGTGCAAAAAGGCTTTTGAAAATATCCTGATACCGAATTTTTTTCAATTAAGCTGTTCCTTTTTGCATAACGCGACTCTCCATACACATACAACAGGTTGAGCACGTAGGTAGAATCATTTTATTATTTTTAAGGAAATTACTCATTGTTAATTCGGATATTTTGATCTGATTATTCGATACAAGTTTAGGAAGATATTCTGACTAATCCAACAAGGAGAGAATAAAAAAACACTTGTTTGTCTTTTTATTATTTATAATAAACGTTTGCGTAAAAACTAGTGTTCTTATTGTATTTCCCCTTATTATCAGTTAG
>JADGFH010000180.1 GCA_016743925.1 Labilibaculum sp. | reverse complement strand
AGTCTTAATAGCTCTGCCAAATCTAATGCCTCTTATTTCTAAGGCGAAGAGTGTAGAAGCACAAACTCAATTGGGGCATTTGTATACACTTGAGAAAAATCATTTTTACATGTATTCCAAATATTCCAAGGATGTTGAAGAGTTAGGTTTTGAACAGGAGAAATTGGTTACCGAGGATGGAGGAGCTAATTTTTTAATAGAAATTATTGAAGCTGATGCAAGTGGTTTTAAAGCTAAGGCCACTGCTGTTACAGATTTCGATGGCGATGGAGTATTTAACGTATGGGAAATCGATCAGAATAAGAAATTACGTGAAATTGTAAAAGACTAAGAAATGATATTGGAATACATTCTTATCAGCTTGCTTATTATCAGTCTTTTTGTTTTGTTTTATCAGGATGTGAAGAGCAGAGAGGTGAGTTGGATCTTGTTTCCAGCAACTTTTGTGTTGAGTGGACTTGTCTCGTCATATAATACCGCATTTATTGAATTAGTGATAACCTGGGTATTGAATCTTCTTATTTTAGGAAGTTTATTTCTTTGTTTGCTATTGTATGTAAATGTAAGATTTGGAAGAACAAAAGCTAATTTTTGGAGCTATTTTGGATTGGGTGATGTTTTGTTTTTTATCGTGCTATCTGTTAGTTTTTCAGCCTTTAATTTTGTGTTGATGATTATTTCCAGTCTGCTATTTTCACTTGTTTTATCAATCCTTATACCCTCAAAAAAAAAGACTGTTCCCCTTGCAGGATTTCAAGCACTGTTTCTAATCGTAGTTATTTTCTTGCTAAGAATATTTGATTTTAACCCCTTTAACGAAAACTGGATATACTTATGGCTGTAGTTCAAAATCTTCAGGTGGCAACGGAATTGATACAACGAATTTCGGGTGATCAGGCATGGCATTACCAAATAGTTCCTAAGTCGATAGATACTGGTTGTATGGTGTTTTATGCTTGTGAGAATAGTGATAAAGATGAACTACAAGCGGAGTTGGAAATTCTTTTTGGATGTGATATTGAATTTTTGATTGTTGAAGAGGAAATTCTAAAAAATGCATTGGTACGCTATTACCCAAAAAGTTCTAAGGGGAAAAAAAGTGCAGCCAAACAATTTACCGGAGCTTACGAAGACTTTTTACCAAAAGTAATTAGCGAAGCTTATGGTATTGGAGCTAGCGATATTCACATTGAAATTTATGAAGAAATTGCTCGTATTCGCTTTAGAGTTGATGGGAAATTAGTTGAGCGTTATCGAGTTGCTAGTGAAGAATATCCAGCTTTGGTCAACAAGATTAAAATTCAAGCTAATTTAGATATTGCAGAAAAACGTTTGCCCCAGGATGGTCGTATTTTTTTCAAAGGAAACATTGGTGAATTTGATATTCGTGTTTCATCATTACCAACTTTAAATGGGGAGAAAATTGTACTTCGAATATTGAACAAGGATGCAGGAAAAATTTCCTTAGAGCAGCTCGGTTTTTCAGAAGAACAACTAGAGATTTATCAAAAAGCTATTAAAAGGCCAAATGGCATTGTGTTAATTAGTGGACCAACAGGTTCTGGAAAAACCACTACTTTATATGCTACACTACAACTATTGAATAATGAAGAGAGTAATATTCTTACCGTTGAAGATCCAATAGAATACACTTTAGAAGGAATTAACCAGGTTCAATTGAAAGAGGATATCGGACTCGATTTTTCGAGTGCCTTACGTACTTTCTTGCGTCAAGATCCGGACATTATCATGTTGGGAGAGATTCGCGATAAGGAAACTGCTCAAATGGCAATTAGAGCCGCTTTAACAGGTCATCTTGTTTTTTCTACCATACATACCAATTCAGCTTGGGGAACCATTTCTCGTTTAGTTGATATGGGCATACCTCCTTACCTTTTGGCAGGAACTATCAATTTAACAATGGCGCAGCGGTTAATTCGCCTATTATGTCCAAAATGCAAAATGCAAAATGCAGTCGGTATTTCTCTTTTTCCTCCTGGCTTTGTACCTCTTCATAATTTAGAATGCCATTCCTCACCAGTGGGCTGCGAGCATTGTTATTATACAGGTTATGCCGGCAGAAAAGCCATTTATGAATTAATACCAGTAGAAGAAAACATATCCATTTTAATACGTGATAATGAGATGGATTCTAATGAAATACAAAATAATATAGAGGTTCCATTTTTAAAGAATTCCGCTTGGGACCTCTTCGCCAAGCAATTGACTTCTATTGAAGAGGTTTATCCTTTCTTTATTTGACTTCTGTTATTTTTATGTAGAATAAAAATAAATAACTTATTATTTATTCTGGAAAGTATAATGTTTGTCACACTTATGGAGTTATGATTCAAATCAACTTTAGTGATTAGGGTTACCTTTTTTAATTGTCTGGAACTAATAGATGAATGGTATTAATTATTAATGATTTATCTATGACAAAAAAAAACTTATTCTTAATTATTCTTTTTGTCCCATTTCTTCTAGGAAGTGTATTTGGGCAAGATGATATTCTTGATATTACAAAGCGTATTGAGCCTATTGAACCATCAGCTGCTGCTTTGGGTAAATATGGAGAGTATCCGGTAAATTATTCTTCTGGTTTACCTAATATTGAAATTCCGATATACACAATACGTTCAGGAGATATTCAAATACCTATCAAATTAAGTTATCATGGTGGAGGTATTCAAGTAAGTGAAGATGCCTCTTGGGTCGGTTTAGGATGGTCTCTATCTTATGGAGGTGAAATTACTCGACAGGTAAATGGACGACCAGATGAGGCTTGTGATATATCAATAGCACCAAGATCTAGTGAGGTATCTAATTACATGGACAGTCATCCTAAAGATTATAGAGATAGTTATGTTGAAAACTTATCTACTGAAGAAGCAGGTGTTTCCAATATGCGAGATATTTTTCATTTTAACCTAAGTGGTGCTAGTGGAAAATTTATTTATGATGATAACGGTGATCCATTTCAAATACCATTTGGCGATTATAAAATTGATTTCGATGGAGTGCAAACTAACACCATAATTCTGCCTGATGGAACAAAATATGATTTTGAAGGAACCGATAATACCGAAATTTTACCAAATCGTTCAAATTTTCCTGATTTTGTTTCGACCTGGAGGGTCAGTCAGATATCCTCTGCTACAGGGACTGATGAAATTAACTATTCCTACCAAGATGATGGTAGGATAACGCAGAAAAATCTTTATTATTCCGAAGGAATTGAAGTGGCAGGAATCCAATGTTCTACATTAGAAAATGTAACTAAACCTATCTCTTTTACGAGTGGTTCCAGTTCACAAAATGTTATTTCAAAGAAACCAAGTACTATTGAGTTTCCTAATGGTCGCATCCATTTTGTCCTTGGTCCTCGGGATGACATTTACCATAAAATAACGGATATTAATAATCCTGGACTAAGCCTTCAGAGACTTAATAAAATTATTGTAGAAGAGAAACTTAATGGAGTTTATTCCACAAAAGAAACATATGTTTTTGAGTATTCCTATTTCAAAACTGGATCATCAATGAATCCTGATTATTTGAGATTAAAATTGGATAGAGTAATGAAATACGATAAAATATATTCCGAAGAGGATGGGATTGTTGTTGCTGATTTTTCTTATTATGAATCTACTTCTTACCCACATAAAGGATCCTACTCTATGGATTATTGGGGCTATTATAATGGTCGAACTAATTGGACACCAATACCTAAGACTTTTTTAGGAGGTGACATTTTTGTTGGAGGTGCGGATAGAAGAATATCTGAGGACAAAGTGAAAGTGTCATCTTTAAAATCGATTACTTATCCAACTGGAGGAGAGACGGTGTTCAAATGGGAATCAAACAGAAGTGGTGCTAGCTCACCTGTTGTAGATTATGTTAGTAATGGTGTGGTTTCAGTATGTGGGAATCCATTTGATAGAGAATGTTCTGATCCTGATCCAGGTCTGATAGATCCAGAGCTAGGAGGTGAAACGAACTCATCAATAAAGATTTTTACAAACTATTCTACTCAAACAGTTAATTTAAGTTATTTTATAAAGCAGCACATTACGTATAGTCATCAACATAATAAGTATGATAAAGGGAGACTTATTTTAACGAATTTAACAACAGGTAGTATTTTACTTGATTATTCATTTAAAAATAGAGGACAACAAACTAAAATAGTTCAGTTGCATGGTGGCGATAGGTATTCTATTGAGGCTATTAGTAATTGTAATAATCTTACTGCTTGTCTATCGCTTAGTTATAATTCATATAACCCCAGTAATGATATATACAATTACCCTGTTGGAGGATTAAGGGTGAATGCAATAGAAAATTACGATTCTGATAATACTTTATTAGGAAAAAAAATATTTACATATAAGGTTCCTGGGACTGAACATTCAAGTGGAGTTTTAACAAACCGTGAAACTAAAACTTTTGTTAAATCTCAAAGGTCGAATCAGAAAATTGGGGCAAGTAATGATAGTGAATATCCGGGTGATTGTGGTAATAAAACGACAACAAGGCATCTAGGATGCTCAAATGCAGTAACAGGTATATCTTCTAATACGGTAACCTATCAGTATGTACAGGTCTTCAACGTAGATCAAGCAGGAAATAATAATGGTTATACAGAATATGAATTTGATGTGTGTGAAGATACATTCAAAAATGATGATATTCCTTTAGTGTCGAATGCATGGAACAGAGGACAATTAAAAAGAGAAAGTACCTACAAAAGAGTGAATGATACCTACAATAAGGTAAAAGAAACTTTAAATTATTACAGTATCGACTCACGAGTTGATGAAAATGTGCGTTGTCTTAAGGTGGTTAGGAAAATAAGTGGAGATTATTTTTGTAATTATTGTGGTGATGTCACTCTCGCCAGTATATATAATTCATGGAATTATTTCTATCATAAGAAATGGAAGCGTAAAGATCGCACTGAAACTACTACTTATGAGAATGGTAAAGAATTGAAAGTAACCGAATATTTTTATTATGATTCAAATAATTATAGTTTTCCAAATCGGGTAAAAACAATTGGGAGTAGAGGCGAAAGTATTGAGCGTATTACAAAGTACCCCTTAGATTATACCAACTCAAATAGCACTGTAGCAAAGGATAATGTTCATCATTACGGTGTGATGACCAAAATGAAAAATGCTAATATGCTTGCTCTCCCAATTGAGACGATTAGAAAGAATGGTACTAGATTTCTTGAAGCCAGACACAATAACTACAATGAGATTGTGAATAACATTAATTTAACGGATATATACGTACAAAACAAGAGTGGGCTTCTAGGTACTAATAATATTACATACCCAAATCAAACAGAATTATCCATTCTGTATAATAATGATGAAAAAATAAAACAAGCACTCGGAATCACAGGTATTTCATCGAGTTTCTGGTGGGGTTATGAAAATCAATTTGTTGTTGCCAAAATTGTAAATTTAAAATATTCTGAAATATCTACATCCTTACAATCTTTATTGGCTCAGCTTGATGATTTTAACCAATTATCAACTTTGGATAAAGGGCAACTGAAAACATTGAATACAAGCATAAGAGCTACTTTACCTATAAAAGCTCAAATAAGCACTTACACCTATTCCCCTTTGAATGGGATGACTTCCCAAACCGACCCTAATGGTAATACAACATATTATGAGTACGATGGTTATGGACGATTAATAATGATTAAAGATCAAGATGATAAAATTCTAAATCAAAATTTCTATCATTTAATAAACGGAGATGAATATGATGGAGATTTATCAGTTGGATCAGCAAGTAGTGTAAATGTCTTAACTATTTCTGGTGGTTCTCAGTTTTTTGGAATGTTTGGAGGAAGTGGAACAGTCACTATTTCTTCTAATGTGAATTGGATGGTTAGTAAGAGTGATTTATGGATAAAAGTATCTTCTACCTCAGGAAATGGTAATGGAAGTATAGATATATCTTGTGCTAAATATATCGGTTCAAATAGAAATGGGACAGTTACAATTACAGGTGGTGGAATAACAAAGACGATATATGTTACCCAAGGAGACATGCCATTTTAGTTCTAATTAAATGTTAAAATTATAGATATGATAAGAATATCATTAATATTCACAATATTGCTCATGTTTGGTATTAAATTTAATATTTATGCCCAAACCAATAGTAAGAATTACATCATTAGTTTTACACCAGATTCTGCTGTAACAAATTTAAATGACTTAACAATTGCTAAGCAACATGCGGTAGTGCAATATGTAGATGGTTTAGGTCGTCCATTGCAAACGGTAAGTGTTCAAGCTACGCCTAGTATGAACGATATGGTTCAGGCAGTGTATTATGATGGTTTTGGTAGGGATAGTCGAACCTACTTACCATTTACTCAATCTAAAGGTGGAGAATTGCACAATAATCCATTTAATACGGATAACTGGGATCATTATGGTACTTCAGAAAAGGCATTTGCCTTTTCTGAGAAAAAGTTTGATAATTCTCCACTAAATAGAGTGATGGCTCAGGGGGCACCAGGACAAGATTGGCAACTGAATAATGGTCATACCGTAAAAATGGAGTACATGTTCAACGGAACCAGTGAAGTGTTGCTTTTTGATGTGAACGACATTACCAAAACCAGCAATGCTTATTATGCTGCCAATCAATTGTACAAAACCATTACCAAGGATGAGAACTGGACAACAGGAAAAGCTCATACAACAGAGGAATTTAAAGACAAGCAGGGGCAGGTTATTTTAAAACGCACTTGGTTGGATGATTCTACCCCTTTGAATACTTATTACGTGTACGATGACTTTGCTTTACTTCGCTATGTTTTGGCACCAAAAGCATTTGAATCTACATCAACCTATATTACCAGTACTGAACTGAGTCAACTTTGCTATCAATATGAGTATGATCATAGAAATAGGATAGTTAAAAAAATTCTTCCTGGTGCTTTGGCTGTATACATGGTTTATGATAGCAGAGATCGATTGGTGGCATCTCAGGATGGAAACCAGAGAAATCGGAAAAATCATCTTAATCAACCTGATCCATGCTGGATGTTTAGCAAATATGATGGATTAAACCGCATTGTTATGTCAGGATTATTGGCAAGTAATATGAATCAATTACAATTACAGTCTGCGGTTAATAATACTACAACTTATCCTGTTGCAACAATGTATGAAGAGAATGGAACAGCTATATTCTCTTATACAAACAGATCTTTTCCTAAAAATATAACATCAGGAGATGTATTGACCGTTACATATTACGATAATTATACTGCTAGTGCTGGTTGGGGTTATTCATATACAGAACCATCAGGTTTTACTTCCAATACCAAGGCGACAAGTGTAAAGAGTATGGTAACGGCAACTCAAACAAAGAATCTGGAATCAGGTAGTTGGTTGAGAGAGGTTTTTTATTATGACAAGTATGGAAGGCTATTGCAGAGTTATAAGAAGAATCATTTAGGTGGTTTTGACCGAATAACCAATCTTTATGATCTTATAGGAACGCTAACATTAACTGAGCAATATCATAAGCGATTAAGTAATTCAACTCCTATTACAATAAGAAAGAGATTTAAATACGACCATGCAAAGCGATTAACAAAGATTTTTCATAAAATTAATAGTCAGGCAGAGGTTTTGATTGTGGAAAATTCCTATAATGAATTGGGAGAACTTATAGAAAAAGACATCCATAATAATATTCAATCCATTGACTACCGATACAATATTCGTGGCTGGTTAACTAGCATTAATAATTCGAATTTGAGTAATGATGGGAGCTTGAACAATGATAGTAACGACTTGTTTGGTATGGAACTATCCTATAACCAATATGTGTCAGGATTGAGCAGTACATCCGATGAACAGTTTAATGGAAACATTTCAGCTGTGAAGTGGAAGAATACAAGTCAGTCAAGTGTTCAAGGGTATTTGTTTAATTACGATGCTTTGAATAGGTTGAAAAAGGCAGATTACAAATACAACTCAGGCAGTTGGGTGAATTCTTCGGCTTATGATGTGTACGGTAATGTATCCGGTAAAATTGGTTATGATTTAAACGGTAACATCACCTCACTGGTTAGGAAGAACGGCAGTGCAAGCACTATCGACAACCTAAGTTATACCTACACAGGTAATCAGTTGAAAAATGTACACGATACAGGAACTACAGATGGATTTAAACAGATCGATACAGGCACGGACACTGAATATACATTTGATGATAATGGTAATCTGATAGATGATGACAATCGAGGACATGTAATTCAGTATAATTTGTTAAATTTACCAAAGAACTTAAATAGTGGAACTTTGCAGTACCAGTATAGTGCTGCGGGAGAGAAACTAAGAAAAGTTTATCAGGGTACCGTTACAGAATATATTGGGAACTTTGTTTACAACGGTAGTTCTTTGGCATATATCATCACTGGTGAGGGGCGAATAATAAAATCGGGTAGTACTTATTTGTATGAGTACAATCTGAAAGATCATTTGGGCAATACAAGGGTCAGTTTCCAGGCCAATGGATCTACTCCAACAGTATTGCAAAATCAGGATTACTATCCTTTTGGTATGACCATGAATTTGATCCAGAATGATAATCGATACCTGTATAACGGTAAGGAGTTACAAGACGATGTGATTAATGGTGATAATTTAGATTGGTTGGATTACGGAGCTAGGATGTATGATCCGAGTCTTGGTAGATGGCATTGCATTGATCCGATGGCAGATACCTATCTAGATCTTAGCCCATATAATTATGTTGCTAATAATCCTTTAAAATTTATTGATCCTAATGGGATGTATATACATAATTACGCTATAGGTAAAGATGGAGGTGTTGAGAAAATAGAAAACACTAAAGATAATTATGATGTAATTTATGTCGCTGAGAAAAATGATGATGGTTCTGCTAAAAGAGATGAAAATGGGAAAATGATAGCTACTGATTTAAATGATGATGGAGAAGTTTCTGAAGCTGATGGGCAGGTGATAAATGACCAATCAATTTTACCTCAGTTAGAAAATAGGACTAACTCTTTTACGTTTACTGTACATAATGAAATTTATGATGGCATTGCTGCTAATACTAGTAATCGCAATGATGCTTATAATTTATTTACATTTGCTGCTGAGAATTCTAATGTTGAATGGAATTATCAAAGATATACTGATGGTTCACTCTCATTATCTACAGCTAATCAAAATGCAGCAATTATTGGAGGAGAAATGCATTCTAGTAATAGCGGGAAAACTGTAGCAGCCGATATTCATTCGCATCCTAATTCATATAAGGCGGATTTAGTTCCTTCGGGAATGGACTTTCATGCAGCAAGAGTATATAAGAGAAAAAATCCGAATGCTAAAACTCAGCTTTATATTCCCAATGCTCCAAACCCTAATGCAAGGTGGTATGATATTGGAAATGATAAATGGATGACCAAATAATATCAAATTATGAAAAAAAATATTATTTAA
>JADGFH010000179.1:5016-9534 GCA_016743925.1 Labilibaculum sp. | reverse complement strand
TGCCATCCTTATATTGAAAAATCTGCCAAATTTCTTCAAAATTTTGATCCTCTTCTGGCAGGAGATTAACAAGAGAATGGTAAACTAATTTTCCTTGACGATCAGGTTTTAGGTATCCAAATTCATTGGATGCACCTACAAATATTTGTCCCAAGCTATCAATGGCTATGGAACGAACAAGAGAATTGTTAGGCATTGGAATAATTCGCCAATCATTCCCATCGTATTCTAATACACCTTCATTATTGGCAAAATAAAGAAGACCATTTGGAGCTTGAGCAATATCCCAATTTTGTGTACCTCCATCATATTGACTTCTTGGATAATTCTTAATGAAAGGAATCCCGATATTCTTTACTTTGGAAAAAACATGAAGATTAAAAAGAGAGATTAATAGAAAAATGATAGAGAATCTTTTCAAAATAGGATCTGTTTTGATTTGCTGAAATTTAAGAGGAATCTAAATAAGATCCAAACAAATATAATCTTGATTCTGATTAATTCAATCGGCATTAGCTTTTAACAGAATCATATTCAACATTTAGCATTCATGAAAAATAAAAAAGCTCATCAAATAAATTGATGAGCTTCCTATTCTACATCACTATAATAATGCTTAATTCCTTCGTGGACAGTGAGGCAATTTTACCATTTCGTAAGAATCATTAAAACCAGATTCAACACACTCTGAAGGATCACAACAAGTATGGCAAACTCTTTTAAAAGCTCTAAATTTTTCCAAATCAACTCCTGGAGCCATAAATTCTTCTTTAATCGGCTCTTCTTTCATTAAATCAGTACTTAAGTATTTTTTGTTATCGTCAGCAAAAACTGTAACCACAACTGCATCTGGTCCTAGTTCTTCTTGTACTTTTAATGCTCCTAAAAAATTAGCTCCTGAAGATATTCCCACTCCCAAACCTAAAATTAAAGATAATTTTTGCGCCATTATAATAGAATCACCATCATCGACACTTACGATATTATCCAGTTTATCTAATTCTACAATAGAAGGGATAAATTCATCAGAAATTCCTTGAATTCTATGTTTACCTACCTTGTAGCCTGTTGTCATCGTTGGGGAATTAGATGGCTCCAATGGGTGCACCTTAATCTTTGGGTTTTGCACTCTTAAATATTTACCTACTCCCATTACAGTTCCTCCAGTACCTACACCAGCAACAAAAGCATCAGGAGTTAAATTTCTATATTTTAATTGCCACCATAATTCTTTAGCTGTGGTATTGTAATGAGCCTCGCAATTATCGCCATTTGAGAATTGCAATGGTAAAAATGTATTCTCATCTTGTTCTGCCAATTTATTAGCCATATCAATACTTCCCAAAAAACCACCTTCTTCTTTGCTTACAAGACGAATATCAGCACCATAACTTTTCATTAAATTAATACGCTCTTTACTCATCCAATCGGGCATAAAAATCGTCACTGGATGCCCCATTGCTCTTCCAATACCTGAGAAAGCAATTCCAGTATTTCCACTAGTTGCCTCTATAATTTGATCGCCCTCTTTTAAAATTCCATTTGCGTAAGCCTTTTGAATTATATGGTAGGCCATACGATCTTTTATGCTTCCTGTCATATTTAAATATTCAGCTTTAGCATAAATGGTTCTTCTAGTTCCTTTGTATACAAATTCAATTGCTAAAAGAGGTGTATTACCAATAAGGCTAGAGATTCCTTGTATTTTTTTGGTTAGTATATTTTCCATAATCATTAAGGGTTTACTGTTGTGTGTTGTTGTGTTAGTTTAAATAATTTCTATTGTTCAATTGAGATTTAAGGATTTGTTTATCTGTATTGTATTTTAAAAAAGAGGCAATCCCAACCACTGACCTTAAACGAATACATGTCTGAAATGCGGGATTGCCTTCTTTACTGAAATATGCACCTCTCAATAATGGAAGTTATTGATATAGCTAGGTGCTGCTTACTTAAATTAATTCAATTCAGCTAAAAATCTTTCTGCTTCAATAGCTGCCTGACAGCCTGATGCTGCAGAAGTAATTGCTTGTCTGTAGTTTGGATCTTGAACATCACCACATGCAAAAACACCTTTAACATTAGTCATTGGAGTTCCTGCTTGAGTAAGAATGTATCCTTGTTCGTCAGTATCTACGTATTTATTAAATACATCTGAATTTGGATGATGCCCAATTGCTAAGAAAAAACCATCAATAGCAATTTTGACTTCCTCTTCCATTGGAGTACCAGACTTCTTAATTAAAGTGCATCCTTCAACGCCATTATCGCCAGTTAATTCCTTTGTATTGTGCTCGAATAAAACTTCGATATTTTCTGTGTTAAATACACGATCCTGCATTGCTTTAGATGCTCTTAAAAAATCCTTACGAACAATTAAGTATACTTTATTACAAAGACCAGCTAAGTATGATGCCTCTTCACACGCAGTATCTCCACCACCTACAACAGCAACATCTTTTCCTCTATAGAAAAAACCATCACAAGTTGCACAAGCTGAAACACCAGAACCTCTGTATTTTTCTTCACTTTCTAAACCAAGATATTTAGCTGTTGCTCCAGTAGCGATAATAACAGATTCTGCTTCGATTTCTGTTTTACCATCTACTTTCAATTTAAATGGTCTTTCTTCTAAATTAACATCGGTAACAATTCCCCAACGGCAGTCGCAACCAAAACGTTCAGCTTGCTTCTTCAACTCACCCATCATTACAGGACCGGTAACTCCTTCAGGATATCCCGGGAAATTATCTATTTCGGTAGTTGTTGTTAACTGTCCACCTGGTTGTAATCCTTCATAAACAACGGGACTCAAATTAGCTCTTGAAGCATAAATTCCAGCTGTATATCCAGCAGGGCCAGAACCAATAATCAAACACTTTACTCTTTCAATCTTTTCTGTACTTTCCATCTTTTCTATCTTGATTCCTTTTCCTTAAGAAACATTTTTCATCTTCTCTAACATGGTTTTCAAAATTACCTCATCGGTAACTTCCATACCTTCATTGGCTAAACGACCAATATTCCGAATAGTTAATTCCACGTTATCATCAATAATACCATTCATTCCATTTAAGCTATTGTGGTTCATAGCCAATAATGAAGATTGAATTGCAGCACTTACACTTGCAGCTATTTTATGCGAACAACCGTACTTTGCTCCATCGCAAATCATTCCAGTAACACTACCAGTCATATTTTGAAGCGTCATCCCTAATTGTTGAAATGTTCCTCCCATAATATAGGTAATACCACAAGCAGCTCCTGCTGTTGATAACAACACACCACAAAGAGCAGATAATTGACCAACAAATGATTTCATGTAAATTGTAATCAGTAAAGCCAACGCTAAAGCTCTTAACAACTTTTCATGCTCAACTTCTAATTCTTCTGCCGCAACAACTACTGGTAGTGTAACACTAATTCCTTGGTTTCCACTTCCACAGTTCGACATTACAGGCATTGAACTTCCGGCCATACGAGCATCCGAAGCCGCAGCAGTTAACATGATGGAACGGCTCATTAAATCTTTAGATAATAAACCCTTCTTAATGTTTATTAGCATTGATTTACCTACCTGTAATCCATAATTACCTTTTAAACCTTCCTCAGCAATCGATTTATTAAGGCTGATTCCTTTCTCAATAAATTTAATCTCTGATATATCAACTGCATTTACAAAATCATAAATGCTTTCAAAGCTCCATCCTTGTAAATTTTTAGCATTACCTTCTGTAGCATCAGGAATATTTTGATAAAGAACATTTCCATTACGCTCTGCCATAATCACATTGGTGTGACGATCTTGGATAATTACGCGCCCAGAATCCTCCCCTTTGTAACAAATACATTCGATATATAATTTTGCTACCGCTGGTTTTACATTAACGCTTACAGAACCATTATCTACAAATATTTTTGCTAATTCAAGAATATCTTCACTGATACCGTCAAGAACTTCTAGGCCTGCTTTTGGATCACCACCAAAAGCACCTAATGCACCAGCAATGGTTAATCCCACCATTCCCGATCCTGGAATACCAACTCCCATACCGTTCTTAAAAATATTTCCACTTACGTGAAATTCTATACGATCAGGAATATGATTTAAAACCTCTCTAGCCTTAGCTGCCGCATATGCAACTGCTACTGGCTCTGTACAGCCTAAAGCTGGAACAAATTCTTCTTTCAGCTTTTGTAAGTAAACTTCTTTCATTCTTGGTTTTTTAGAGAAAACAAGGAAATGCTTTCACTTTAGGTTTATGTTTGTTTGTTGTTATTTTGTTGTTGTTGGTTGGTTAATAGTATTTAGATAAAAGAGCAGACCGGCCAGTCTACTACAACCGACCGGTCTTAAAACTAAATCAAAACAGACTAATGATTTTGTTGTATTATTTCAATGGATTCATGATTACTTCAACCGTATTCACATTTTTAAATACATCTTTTGCAAATTTCTGAATTGCTTTTGCATCAATATTTTCAATCAATTTTTTATAATCATCCTTAGAAGTCAAC
>JADGFH010000179.1:0-5006 GCA_016743925.1 Labilibaculum sp. | reverse complement strand
ATACTACGCATCCAGAAAGAGTTTTTTAGTTCTGCTTCTTCTCTACTCTTTATAAAATTATTCTTAATCTCATTCAAGTCGATGGTATCACAATTTTCACTTTGAATTTTAACAATTTCTTCGTTAACAATTTCAATTAAACGATCCCTTTTTTCAGGATCACAATCGAAATTAATGTTCAATGAAAATTCCGGTGTTGGTAATTTAGATGATGAAGGACTAACCCCTACACCGTAAGATCCACCTTCTTCTTCACGAATTGTTGTCATGTATCTTTTAGACAAAAGTTGAGACACCACACTAAGCATCACTCTATTATTTAAATTGTAATCGAAGTCGCCTTGTAAGGAATAGGTAACTGTTGTTTTAGGAACTGCCATTTCACGATCGAAAACTCGGCTTGTTTTTCCCTTAGCAGGACCCACTTTACGATCGACAAATGCTTCTTTCTTGTCAGTAGAGCTGATGTTACCAATATATTTTTGAATCATTGGCAAATGTTTCTCTTCGCTAATATTACCAACAAAGATGAAAGTAAAGTCGCTTGCATTAGAGAAACGCTCTTTGTAAATTTCAGAAGCTCTGTTAAAGTCGATTTTGTTTATAAAATCTTCTCCGAAAAGTAAAGTACGCGAAGAGTAGTTTGTTGAAACCAAAGCAATAGTATCTTGAAGTGCTTTTTTATTGTCTACACCGATGTTTGCAACGTAATCTCTCATACGTGCCATTTGCGCACTAAATGGAGCCTCTTCGAATCGAGGTGCTTCAAAATTAAGATATAGCAACTGCATTAAAGTTTCAAAATCTTGAGGAGAAGCTGAACCTGAAAAGCCTTCTGTTAATTCATCGATACTCGCATTTACACCAACAATTTTACCTGCTAATTTTTTCTTTAGCTGCGTTGCATCAAACTCTCCAACACCAGACATTTGAACAATGCTTGTTGCCATATCTGCGGAAGCAAGATCTTTATCTTCAATTAATGAAGTTCCACCAAAACTAAAAGAGGACATTGAGATTTCATCTTTGCTATATTCTGTAGGAAAAACAATTACTTTTGCTCCATTTTCAAGAACATAACCCTTAGCATCAGCTCCTTCAACTTCGAATTGGCTTAATATCTTAGCTGCCTTTAATTTATTGGCTACAAGAGGTTCGTTCCCAGCCTCATCAACATAAGCTTCAACATTTGAACTTTTTACTTGATCAGCAACAGCTAATAATTCTTCTTTTGTTGGGTAAACTTGCGTTTCATTATCAGGACCTTTTAATATTAATGCCGAATTGTTGATATTCGAATAAGAATTTACAAATGCATTCACTTCTTCGAGTGTGATTGCTGAAATTGTTTTAGCCGCAAATTGCATCTCCCACTCAAGAGAAGGAAACGATTTGGCTTTTAAAAATAAGTCGCCCAATTGCTTCGCCCAATTGTCGTTAGAAATTTTGCTATAATTGGCAGCATATGATTCATATGATCTCTTGTACTGTACTTTTGTTCTCGCTAGTTCCGATGCAGTAAAACCATGACGCTTGACACGTTCCAACTCGGTTAATACTTCAGAAAACGCTTCCAGTTCTTTGCCTGCCTTAGGCGCTACATAAATATAATCGCCACCTTTGGTACGTGCTAAGTCAAACCCTCCAAGCTGCATTCCCATAGCGGAACATTCCAATTTCTTCGTTTTTTCGGAGATACGAGCAGCAAGCATCTGATTAAACATCCCTTTAGCCATACTAATTCTTTCCGTTGCTTCAG
The DNA here is from genome assembly GCA_016743925.1 of Labilibaculum sp. Lineage (GTDB taxonomy): Bacteria > Bacteroidota > Bacteroidia > Bacteroidales > Marinifilaceae > Labilibaculum. The sequence goes on along the minus strand of JADGFH010000179.1, from coordinate 3,247 downwards.
ACTTTACAGTATCAAGATCGCGACGAAACAACCACATGATACTTAGATTTTTTTGTTCTTTATCTTTAGCTGCAACATAGGCTAGTTCTTTTGAATCCTCTACTTGAGTATAAGTACGCTCTGCAGCATTCTTAGGCATTGGGATTTTTGAAAGTAAAGCTTTTACTTTTACCTCAATCTTTTCAGCATCAATATCTCCAACAATAACTACTGCTTGAAGATCTGGACGGTACCATTTCTCATAGTAATCACGAAGTTCCTGGTGTTCAAAATTGTCAATAACATCCAAAGAACCAATCACATCACGATCGGCGTACTTTGAGTTATTCATCATTGCATGATTCGTTGCATTTCGTAGTCTAAAATTGGCATCACGACGAGTTCTCCATTCTTCATGAATTACACCACGCTCCGACTCAATTTCTTTATCTTCTAATAATAATCCACCTGACCAGTCATGTAAGACCAATAAAGCTGAATCCATTAATCCTTCATTTCCTGTTGGAATATTACTGATATTGTAAACTGTTTCGTCCTGAGCTGTGTAAGCATTAATATCACGACCAAAAAGAATACCATTCTTTTCAAGATAATCCAGCATGTTCTTACCTGGGAAATTTTTCAAACCATTAAAAGCCATATGCTCTAAAAAGTGAGCAAGACCATTCTGTGGCTCTTCTTCTAAAATAGCCCCAACATTTTGTACAAAATAAAAACTGGCACGATCCTTTGGTTCTTCGTTGTGCATGATATAATAAGTCATGCCATTAGATAACTTACCATGCTTCACCTTCGAATCCAAAGGAATTGTAGTTGAATTCTGAGCTTTAGAAAGTAAAGCTGAGAATAAGAAAATACTCACGAAGAGTACTGATAAAATTTTCTTCATACGTTTTATTTTATTTATAAGTATTACTCAATTGATATTGAGAGTACTTGAGAGTTCCAGAACAAGCATCTTTTATAATCCGTAAAATTATTTGGTGTGGAATTACAAAAGAGGTTGGTTTAATAGCATTCTAATTTCTTAAAAAGAGCAGGGTAAATATTAGATCAGATATGGGGTAAATTCTTTTATCTCCCTGCTCTTTAACCACTAACTAATGTTTATTGTTGTTATATTTTTAAGAGTGTCAATTCGTTTGGCGATGTCTAGATGACAGGGATTGCCGGCCCTGCCATCTATAAACATCCTACTAACCATGTTTTCATTAAAAAATGAAAACTCACTAACTAATTACACAAACTAATATTGATATTATATGAGCTACAAGAGCTTACTTAATTACTTGAGCTGTTTTCTTTTCCTTGAAATTCTTTATTCCTTCATCTAAGAATTTTATAAAATTGTCAACATTAAGATCATAAGAAGTTGGCTCGTTCAAATCTTTGCCATCATTATCAAGAAGAACGTAATATGGCTGAGCATTTACATTGTAGTGCTCAATTTGATAATTAGCATTCTTTTTACCCAATGTTTTCTTTTTCTTACCATCATAATCAGATACGATCCATTCCTCTCTTGGTAATTTTTTCTTATCATCTACATACATCGCTACAACTACAAAATCTTCTCTTAGTCGTCTCAATACTTCAGGATGTGACCACACGTTCGATTCCATTTCACGACAGTTTACACAACCGTGACCAGTGAAATCAATAAACAATGGTTTGTTTTGAGCTTTGGCTGCCGCTTTTGCTTCATCCATATCGAAATAACCTTGCAAACCATGCGGTAAGTGAAGGAAATCGCTATATTTTGCGTTTATCTTCTTATGCTGTACTGTACCAGAACCTGCGTTCTCTGTGACTAATGTTTGAATATCAAAATCTAAACTTGCTTTTGGAGGAGTATATCCTGATAATGCTTTAAGTGGTGCTCCAAATAAACCTGGAATCATATAAACCACAAAAGAGAAAGTTACAATTGCTAACATCAAACGAGGAACGCTGATGTACTTCACATCACTATCGTGAGAGAATTTCAATTTCCCTAATAAATAGAATCCCATTAAAGTAAACACAACAATCCAAATTGCTAAATAAACTTCACGGTCTAGTATTCCCCAATGATAAGTTTGATCAGCAATACTTAAGAATTTTAATCCTAAAGCAACTTCGATAAATCCTAAAACAACTTTTACAGAGTTTAACCATCCACCAGATTTTGGCATTTTATTCAACCATCCTGGGAAAATTGCAAACAATGTAAATGGCAGAGCAAATGCAGTTGAGAATCCTAACATTCCAATAATTGGCATTAACACTTCTCCTCCTGCTGATGCAACCAAAATGGCACCAACAATTGGACCTGTACATGAGAATGAAACCAAGACTAAGGTAAATGCCATAAAAAAAGCACCCATTAATCCTCCTTTGTCCTCATTTGCAACAGACTTGTTCACCATCCAACTTGGCATCGTAATTTCGAACATTCCAAAGAAAGATGCAGCAAACACCATAAAAATTAAAAAGAAGAATACATTAGGAACCCAATGTGTTGAAAGAAAATTTGCAAAATCTGGTCCCATTACTACAGCAAGTAGAGTTCCAATAAAAGTATAAATACCAATAATAGATGCGCCATAAAAGAATGCCTGTGCTCTACCTTTTGCTTTATTTTCACTACTGTGCATAAAAAAACTCACAGTCATAGGAATCATTGGAAATACACAAGGTGTAAAAATAGCAGCTAATCCACCTAAAAAGGCAAAAATAAACACGCTCCAAAGTCCTTTAGTATCTTTCGCTTTTTTTGCTGGGGTTGAAGTTTCTGCTTTTGTCTCTTGTGCAAGCTTAGCAGCTCCACCTTTAACTTGCAAATCAAATTCATCATCTCCCATCACACATTGTCCTGTAGCATCAGAACAAGTTTGATATTCGAAAGTTCCTTTTACGATTAAAGGCAATTCCTTTACCTTAATGGTTTGACGTAACTCTCCTTCATTTTCGAAATAACTAACTTCACCATCCCAAATCTCATCGTGATGCTTGTGAGCGTTAATTGGCTTTACTTCTCCTATTCTCTCATAGCTGTTATTAGCTTCAAAATCGAATGTAATTAGGATAGGACCTAATTCTGGATCGAAATCGTTTGAGTATACATGCCAGGTTTTATCGATCTTAGCTTTAAAAACAACATCTAATTGATCGCCAACTTTAACATCTTTTTTCGAAAATTCTACATTCCATTTGGTAGGTTGTAATACTTGCCCAAATGAACTCCCGCTAATTATTACCATTAAAA
>JADGFH010000959.1 GCA_016743925.1 Labilibaculum sp. | reverse complement strand
GTATTTGAACCTATTTTGACTTCTTCTGCATCAAATAAAATCAAACAAGGTGTTCGCCTTACCATTATGAGATTAGAAAATCAAAAAGATGCAACAGGTATGGTAAAATACTTTTGGTCTGCGATTGCAGGAAAAGGAAATGCCATTGCGTTCTCTGATAAATTGAAAGATGCAGGATATATTAGATTTGAAGAAGTATTAGAGGAATTTAGAGAAAAGTTTACAGATTCTTGGTTAAGAAAAAAATAGAAATACGATGTATAATATCTATCAGCTTTTTATCATGAATGGCAAAACATTACCGTTCAAAGTAAAAAGGAATACTTGGGGAAATTTTTCTATAACCGTGGATAAAATTGAAAATATTAGATTTTCAGCAAAAGCATGGTATTGTGATGCATACACATTGTCAGAAAACTATGATGATCTGGGATACGGTAGTGATGGAAAATTTAAGATAATAGGATGTGCAGGCTCTTATCAATGGCAGTTCTTGGACAGTGACAAAGGATATAATGAAGAGTTGTTGTCACAAGTTGAGAAAAAGCATGATCGTGGCTTAACATATCAAAAAGCGGGTAAAAATTACAAATGTTTTTATTGTAATAAAGAAATTCAGAAAGGAGAGAAATACGAAAGGTATAGAATGCGAAGCGCTGGAAAAGATAACATGCTTATAAATGAGATGTTTTGTGTTGGTCATAGGGATGAAATGCGAGAAAAAGTATTTCAAAAATCAATAGATGATATAAAATACAGTGAGTTAATGTCCAAATGGGATAAAGGAATTATTATTTGACATTAAAAGAGAAAATCGAACTAACAATGAAAAAAGCTATAAAAAATACTTTCAACTACTTTTCATTTAGAGAACGAAGGAAAAGAGAAAATGAGAGCGAAAAGAAAAAAGAAGAAAAGTGGAGAAATAATTATTCAAAAAAGTACTTAAAAAAGAATGGAATTAAACCGTCAGAAAAAGAAATTTCAGATTTTATTTTTAGAAGGAATATGATTTATTCTGGCATAACAATTCTTTTTCTGATAGCTGGACTCATTTATAAGATTATGAGCCTCATAAACTAGATTGTGAAAGTATCATAAGGAATAAAATATTTTCAACCACTCATTCTAAGTTTCCTATGCGAGTAAAAAATCCAAAAGGGCAACGTATAAAAACAACAAGGCCGTAACTAGTTAATAAATATGGCTTTGAAATTCACTTTGAGGTCTTTGGTAGATATGTTCTTCAAGATTAGGTTCTGTGATTGTAGGGGTTATAATGTTTTTTATAAAAGGTACATTCCATTAAAGGTTGTCCATTCTAACCCAATTGAAATAAGCACATTTATCTTTATAGCAAAAAACAAACTGCAATAAGTAAATTCATATTGTTGGGGATAAATAGGAGGATGTTTTTTAAATTAAGCGTTTATAATTAACTGATAGCTAGGTGATAAATTATTTCTATTTGGGTTCTGCTGGGACTATCACCTCAATATAGCATATTTACGACTGCCCTATTCCATGTTTTTTAATTATTAAAAAGCAAAACGGCAACAAAAGCGGCAACGCTTAAAAACAACAAAGCCGTAATTCGTTATGAATTACGGCTTTGAAAATTTACCTAGAGGTCTCTGGCGGATTCGAACCGCCGTGGATGGTTTTGCAGACCACTGCCTAGCCACTCGGCCAAGAGACCTTATTTCCTGTTAAGGCGTTGCAAAGATATAAATTTCTGTTTTACTCGCACAAGTTTTTTTAAGCTTTTGTGCGAAAAAAATTACAAGTTTATTGCAAAGCAAGTATTATCAAAGAATTAGCGAGATAATGTCAAGCTAACTTTTTCTATTTGCCCACCCATTGGAGGGTTCATTTTCGACACTTTTACTGTAGCATGCTCCAATTCGGGGAAGTTTTTGTACAAAACATCCAAAATTCTCTGCCCAACATGTTCCAACAAATGAGAAGTAATCTGAACCTGCTCTTTTATCATTTCGTATGCACGTTGATAATTTAGTGCATCATTAATACTGTCAGACTTTGTCGCTTTAGCCGCATCATACTCCATGCGAACATATACAGTAAATTTATTTCCAACAATCTGCTCTTCTTTAAAACAACCGTGGTAGGCGTAAAATTCCAAGCCTTCTAATTCGATAATTCCCATCTTCTTTTGATATGATATTCATTCGCGAAAATAAGAGATAAAATTAGAATTTACGAATTACGAGTACTG
>JADGFH010000178.1 GCA_016743925.1 Labilibaculum sp. | reverse complement strand
GTTAAGAAGCATAATAATAACGATTTGAAATTACATTTCAAAGCTATTAACGGATCATAATAAGCTTTAATGTATCTAAATTACGAGTACAAAAAAAGCCGAAGAAATTTCTTTCTTCGGCTCTTAAAATATGTCTTTTTCCTGATCTATTCAGCTTTCTTTTGAGGTTTTCTTCTTGATGATGAATTTCCTCTTCTAAAGTCTTTCTTACCTGAATTATTAGGTTTTGATCTTGAAAATCTTCTTTGTCCTTGCCTCTTCGGCTTCACGTCAGCTTCGGTAGCTACATCTTCAACCCCTCCAGGAAGATAAGGATGATCTGTTATAACTGGTATTTCTTGTCGAATTAGCTTTTGAATATCCTTTAGGTATGGTTTTTCTTCCACATCACAAAAAGATATTGAATTTCCACTCGCACTTGCACGGCCAGTTCTTCCAATTCTATGAACGTAAGTTTCTGGAATATTTGGCAAATCGAAATTCACAACCAATTCTAATTGTGAAACATCAATACCACGTGCAGCAATATCAGTGGCAACTAATACTTTTATTTCTCCACTTTTAAATTTCCCTAAAGCAAGTTGTCTTGCATTTTGAGATTTGTTCCCATGTATTGCTTCAGCATTAATTCCTGCCTTTTTCAACACTCGAGTAATTTTATCTGCTCCGTGTTTTGTTCTTGAAAAAACCAAAGTAGACTCAATCTCCTGAATTTTCAGAAGAAAAATCAACAATTTTGGCTTTGCCTTTTTGCTTACATAGTAAAGTGATTGCTCTACTCTTTCAGCAGTAGCCTGTTCTGGCTTTATGGTTACTTTATCAGGATTACCTAAAATTTTACCAGCCAAACTCACAATTTTTGGAGGCATAGTAGCCGAAAAGAATAAAGATTGTCTTCTCTTAGGCAACATATCTATAATACGTCTAATATCATGGATAAATCCCATGTCCAACATCTGATCCGCCTCATCCAATACAAAATATTGAATATCTCTCAATGAAATATAGCCTTGTCCGATCAAATCTAATAATCTACCTGGAGTAGCAATCAACACATCAACACCTCTATTTAAAGCCTGTGTTTGAGCGCCCTGTTTTACACCACCAAAAACAACTGTATTTACAATTCCTGTGTGTTTACCGTACTCATTAAAACTATCTCTAATCTGAATAGCCAATTCTCTAGTTGGAGTAACAACTAAAGCTTTAATTTTTCTTCGTCCTTTTTCTGGTCGCTGATCGTTGTGTAAATGCTGTAAAATAGGAATCGCAAAGGCTGCGGTTTTCCCTGTTCCTGTTTGTGCACAGCCTAATAAATCTCTTTTGCGAAGTAAAATTGGAATTGATTTTCCTTGTATTGGTGTTGGATGTGTATAACCCTTTTCTTCAATAGCTTTAAGAATAGGCTCTACGATATCTAATTGATCAAATGTCATATATTTCTTTAAAATTGAGCGGCAAAGGTAGTCTAATAGTTTGGATTAATAGCATGAAGTGAAAAATAGTTCTAAATCAAATGTTTACAAAAACAAAAGACCAAAATCTTTAAGCAAAAAACTCATTGATTTCGGACTTTATATTCTATATTCATATACATTTATTCATTGTGTGGTTCTAGTTCCGTACTTACCATCCATTGAATACCAAATTTATCGACAAACATACCAAAATATGCTCCCCAGAAAGTATCATCTAATGGCATAGTAACTTTCCCTCCAATAGAAAGAGCCTTAAAAATACGATCCGTTTCTTCTTTTGTACCAGCATTTATTGATAGAGAGAAATTAGTCCCTTGTACAGCTGGTGGTCCAAAAGCTTCTGCTGAATCGCTACCCATCAAAACAGTTTCTTTACTGATTGGAAGAGAAACGTGCATGATCTTATCCTTATCTTTTTCTGGAACAGCAGGACAGTTATCCGACGGTGGCATTTCGCCATATCGTGCTACATGAGCAAAATCTCCGCCCAAAACAGATTTATAAAAATCGAAAGCCTCTTCGCAATTACCGTTAAAGGTCAAATAAACATTAAGTGTTGCCATAAGTCAGTATTTTAAATTTATTTCAGACTAAGAAGTCTTAATTTACTAAATTTTCTTATTAAAATAAAAACAATCTCTAATGATCAAAAAATGAATAAGTTCTGGAATGAAGAAAAATTATTCTTTTAAATATTTTTAACCTCAGGCAACCTTTTGAAATGAATCTGCATTATTAAGTTTGTAGGACACAATAATTATCTCGGCTTGTGAAGAAATTTATAAAGGCTCTTAAGAATAAAAAACCGAAAGCTCAGGAACAGCTATTCAAGCAATATGCTGATTACCTGTACCGTATTTGCTATCGGTATTTAAACAACAGAGACTTGTGCCAGGATGTACTTTCTCAAAGCTTTATGAACATTTTTAATAGTATTGAAAAAACAGATATTCAAGAAGAGCATGTACTAAAAGCCTGGATGAAAAAGATTGCGATTAATCAATCTCTTATGGAAATTCGAAAAAACACTAAATTTTCGGACACTTTAGAATTGATTGAAGACATTGAAGAGTCGGAACTAGCCAGTGATGAGAAATTACTAGAAGACGATTTAATACAAATGGTATTGAAGCTACCTGATGGTTATAGAACTGTTTTTAGCCTTTATGCAATTGAAGGATATAAACATGATGAGATCGCACAAAAATTAAACATCTCAACTGGCACATCGAAATCGCAGTTGAGTAAAGCGAGAAAATTATTAAAGGAAATGATTACAAAAACAGAGGTGAGATATGAAGCAGTCCGTTGAGAAACAAATAAAAAATGCATTCGAATCTTGGGATAATGAAAAAAACACGGTTGGTTTCGACAAAGCAGCGGTATGGAATTCTATGCAAACACCGAAAAAGAATAAGATCATATACCTTACATGGTTTAGAGCTGCCGCCATCATAATTATCTTGTTCTTAATAAGCGGTTGGGGTTATTCCTATCGAACAAACCAATGCTTACAATTGAGCCAAAATCAATTAATAATTGAGTTAAATAAAGCGAAAGATTATAAAACTGAAGTGGCACAAAAAGAAGTTGTAACAAAGATCATTTATAAAACTCGGATTAAAACGGTTGAATCGGAACAAGCTAAAACAGCATTGGCTAATATATCAGCAAAACTGGAAAATATTACCTCTGAAAACGCAGTTTTAAAGCAACTAACAAACAGCCAAAACCTTACAAACAAATCACTTAAAGATAGTATCAATATACTGACAACCAATCTATCTGAAACAAACGAATGGTATGCTCAACAATTGAAAAACATTGAAAGTAAAAATCAGCCTCAAGGACTATCTATTGATATTAATGAAGCTGCTTTAATGGCTTTATCTAAAAACAAATCAAAGCTTAGGGGCACAACAAATAATCCAAATAAGAGATTTAAAATCACATTCAAAAATAACTCTCGTGAGTCTGAAACATCGGCGCCATTGTTTAAAGACCTCACGATGAAATAATCATGAACCCAGTTCATTCACACACTAAAAAAACACAAATGACAAATAAAATAGTAATACTTAGCGGATTCCTTTTTCTATTTTCTATAAAAGCATTTGCAGGCAATGAAAATAAATTTCATTCGGATACGATTCGCATGCAAATGCCTAATGGAACAACCATTGAAAGCAGAAGCAATTACGATGGTAAAAATGTTTTAGCAGATCATCTTGATATTAAAAATCTACTTAGCAATTTTCTTACTCGATGGGCAACACTAAATATCAAAGAATTAGATCCCACCAAAGCTTACCTCATAAAATGTACAAGTGAAAAAGAATATATTCATTTGAAAGACAACCAAAACATCATATCTATTAAGGAAGTTGCTGTTCAAAAAAAGATTTATTTCCCCGTAGATACAGCAATTGCTCTTATCATTAAAGGGAATAATAAAGTAGAGTTAAGTTCGAAGCTTGCAATTTACTTTAGCACACTAAAACAATTGGAAGAATTAAATCAATATGATTTTAATCAAATTCTAAAAAACACCGATAATGAAGCACTAAGGAATAATGATTGGTATCTTAAATCATCTCCTTTTGTAGCTTGGGTAAAAATACAAAATGATAATACGGCTGAACTAGTTCACCAGAACAATACCTTATCAGCAAATAACGATCAGATTATTTTAACAGCAGGTACATCTCTTGAAAATGTAAAAGGTGAATGGAATGGTAGTTTTTATACCAAAATGACCCTTCAATTTGGAAATAAAAGCTTAGCAAAACAGGCTTTTTCTTTGAGCTATGAGTGGATGTATGATTTCTCATCAGGAAAAGAAAATATCAATCATTGGGTTAATCTTGGCTATCAGCGTAATTTTTCGAAAGATCCAAACAAAGGAAACTGGTACGGATTAAATTTAGGATATCTAGTAAAACGAAATGGCGATTTATTTGAAAAAGATTCTTTCCGCCTTGGGATTGAAAAGAAAATCAACAAAAACATAAGCGTTGTTCCTCAAATCTATTTCAACGATTTCTTTAAGAATGCTTATCCTGGCTTCAAAATTAAGATTCATTTGTAAATAAATCCAATTCGGAATTTAAGAATCCCCCAAGAGTACTAAACTCAAGGGGGATTTCTTATTTTATATTCGTTCCTATTTTTTAGTAGAATCAGACGAAGGAGAAGCCTTCTTTTTAATATGTATCAGCTCCATTTTACGGATTCTCGCACGAACCGCACCTTTGGTACGTTTCAGTTTAATAGCCATTTCGCCCACAGGCATGCCATCAAAAAACAGGTTGATCAATTCGTCATCATCCTCTCTACTCCAATCTTTATAAGCCTCTTTACTTTCCTTTTTTATCTTTCTGATTTTATCAAAATCCTCTTGATCCATGCCTATACTTCTTATCGTGATTATTTTATTCCTGACAGCAAAGGTAAGCAGAAGTATTCATTTCAAGCAAATAGCTTATCTATCCTAGAATATTATTATTCATTTATTCTTTTTCTGGTGACATATACTTGTAAACCAAACCCGCAAGAATTGCTCCAACAATTGGTGCCAACCAGAACAACCACAACTGATCCATCGCCCAATCTCCAACAAAAAGTGCCTGACTTGTACTTCGAGCAGGGTTCACCGATGTATTGGTTACCGGAATACTGATTAAGTGAATTAAGGTAAGCCCCAAGCCAATTGCCAACCCTGCAAAACCAGCAGGTGCCTTTGAGTGTGTTGCCCCCAATATAATTAGCAAAAACATAAAAGTCATCACAACTTCACTTATCAAAGCTGCAAGCATACTATAGCCACCAGGGGAATGTTCACCATATCCGTTAGCAGCAAAACCACCAATATCAAAACCAGATTTTCCGGTAGCAATCAGATATAAAATACCTGCACCAGCAATTCCACCCAATACCTGAGCAATAATATAAGGTAACAATTCCTTTTTATCGAAACGGCCTCCGGCCCATAATCCGATAGATACTGCTGGATTCAAATGGCATCCTGAAATATGTCCGATTGCATACGCCATGGTAACCACTGTTAATCCAAAAGCAATGGCCACTCCAACAAATCCAATACCCAATTCAGGATACGCTGCGGCCAAAACGGCACTTCCACATCCACCAAGAACCAACCATAAGGTTCCGATAAATTCTGCTATCAATTTTTTCATATTTATTCTTTTAAGGTTAAAAGTTTGCAAACAACATTAGCTTGTTATGTGGTAATTCAAACCCATTGTTCTTAAATAAATATAATCAATTATTATTTTATGATGAATTATTTTTTCTCTATATTAGAATTTAACCCACTGAATAGCAGTAAGAATAAACTAAAAAGCCACTGAATTAAAAATCATCCAGCGGCTTCCGATATAGTGAAATCCCGATTAAAATTACTTCTTACGAAGCGTCTTCAAAAGCATTTCAGCAACAAGTGCTGATGATGCTGGATTTTGTCCTGTAATCAAATTTCCATCTTGCACAGCATATGCTGCCCAAGTAGCACCGTGGCTATAAATACCGCCATTTTCTTTTAGCATATCTTCTACCAAGAAAGGAACTACTTTGGTCAACTGAACCGCTTCCTCTTCCTCATTCGTAAAGCCAGTTACTTTCTTTCCTTTTACAAGCGCCTCTCCTTTTGCATTTTTCACATGCTTTAACACTGCTGGAGCATGACAAACAAATGCAATTGGCTTGTTTTCTGAATTAAAATCCTGAATCAATTTAGCAGAAGTCGCATCCTCGGCCAAATCCCATAAAGGTCCGTGACCACCTGGATAGAATACCGCATCGTAATCTTCGAAATTAACATCTGCTAGCACCAAAGTTGATTTGATTTTTTTCTGAACGGCCTCATCTTCGTTATAGCGCTTGGTATCTTCCGTAGCATTTTGAGGCAAGTTCGACGTTGGATCTACTGGTGCAGCACCTCCTTTTGGCGTTGCAATGGTAACCTCGACTCCTTGATCGATTAATGTATAATATGGGTTGGCAAATTCTTCTACCCAAAATCCTGTTTTGTGTCCTGTATCTCCCATTTGAGAATGAGATGTTAACACGAATAATATTTTTAAAGCTTCTACTTTTAATAACATTTTATTTCATTTTAAATTTTACAAGCTAGCGATATGCTAATCGCCACAATTATTTTTCTTTAGCTCAAGCCGCTGGGCTCAAACATTTTTCTTAGATAAAAAAGCATGCAAAAAATTAAGTCAGTCTGATCCTTATTTGCACTCCGATTTAGAATTGGTAACACGCCTTACGGCAGGCTGACAACCCCCGTTCATTTATATTAGATTTTCACAACCATTTTTCCCTTGTTCTTTCCTTCGAATAGATCGATAAATGCTTGTGGTGAATTCTCAAAACCTTCCACTACCGTTTCTGTAGATTTCAATTTTCCTTCTTGCAACCATTTTGCAATATGAGACATAGCCTCACCGTATTTTGCTGCATAGTTAAAGACGATAAAACCTTGTTTTAGAACCGATTTTTTAATCAAAATTGAATCCAATCGAGGTCCCATCGGTATACTTGTTGCGTTATACATCGAGATCGCTCCACAAACAATAACCCTTGCAAATTGATTCACATTCATCATTACGCCATCCGAAATTTCTCCACCAACATTATCGAAGTAAACATCTACTCCTTCAGGACAAGCCTCAGAAATAGCCTTTGTCATATTCTCAGTTGTTTTGTAATTGATACCTGCATCGAATCCAAACTCTGATTTCAACTCCTCTACTTTTTCATCGCTACCAGCAATACCAACCACACGGCATCCCAATACCTTTGCAATTTGTCCAACTACACTCCCTACTGCACCTGCCGCTCCAGACACAACAACTGTTTCCCCCGCTTTTGGTTTCCCAATTTCGGTTAATCCCAAATAAGCCGTTAAACCAGTCATTCCTAAAACACCTAAATAGGAAGATAAAGGAGCTCTTTGGCCATCTACCTTCATTAATTCCTCACCTCTAGAAACCTGATATTCTTTCCATTCTAGCATTCCAGAAACAAAATCACCTTTGCTAAATCCATCTAATTTCGATTCAACAACCTCTGCAATCATACCCGAACTCATTGCTTTGTGTAATTCGAATGGCTCGATATACGATTTACCTTCCATCATTCTACCACGCAAGTAGGGATCTACAGAAAGGTAAGATGCTTTCAAAAGCATTTCTCCAGCCTTAATTTTCGGCTGCTCTTCGGTTACCAATTTAAAATCCGATAATTTAGGTACTCCTACTGGTCTGGTATTTAATTGTATTGTTTTCATGTATCTAATTATTTCTCTTATTAATGAATGTTCATTCTCTTTCGAGGATAAAAAAAGTCATACCTGCGATTACAGGTATGCTCCTATTTCTTGTATTTTATCTGATTCTATGATTTTATAATCTGGTTTTGCCTGAGCCAAAGCATGCATTGCATTTGCAATCGTCTCAGCCTCAATTGCACGGTACTTTTCCCATCCTCCAAATAAAAAAGGATTTATCATTTTCATGATAATTGATCCAATGCCTTCGCCTAATCTATTTTCTTCTCTTTTCCCATTAATCAAAGAGGGTCTTAGAATATAAGTATTTTGAATCTTCTGATTCAGAACAACTTTCTCCATCTCTCCTTTTGTTCTGTTGTAAAAAACATTGCTGTTGTGATTTGCCCCTAAAGCTGAAATCACAAGAAAACTTTTAATCTTATTCTCCCTAGCTAACTTTGCAGCCGCAGTTGGAATGCCAAAATCAATTTTCTTATAAGCTCCTTTGTCCTTCGTTTTCTTAGCCGTAGTTCCAATGCAGCAAAAGACCTCATCACCTGTAAAGTCCTTTTTGAAATCCCCCAATTTCAAAAGATCTCCCACATACTCCTTTAATTTCGGATGACTTAAGCCTAGGCTTCTTCTAGAAAAGATTCTCACACTCGCATATTCCTCATCTTCCAAAAGTTGATTCAACAATAACCTACCTGTTAACCCGCTTGCTCCTAATATAATTGCAGTCTTTTCCATTCTTATATTCTTATGCTATCCCAAGCCGCTTGAAACGCTTGATCCAAACTTTTTTTATCAAACTCATATAAATTGCGCTTTTGCATATTCATTAAAAAAGATAATGAATTTATTGCATAAGCATATAATACATACGGCGAAACATCTTTAATAATTCCCTCTTTCTGACCACGTTCCCACAAATCTAACAAGGGTTGTAAATGTTTCAGGCCTTCCTGTCTTACCTTTTCACTAATCATGGTGGTGTTATCACACTGAGATAAAAACCACGATTCTTCTAGTTCTTTTAACTTATAATCTGCAATGTTGTACCAGATTAATTCAAATGCTTTTTTAACTGGCATCTGCTCAGAATATCCTTCGAAAGCTCTTTCTGTATATGCTTGTTTCCTTTCCAGATACAACTGATTAATTAAATCTTGTTTGTTTTCAAAATAGATGTAAATAGTCGCTGGTGAAACTTTAGCCATCTTTGCTATTTTCGACATGGGTGCATCATGAAAACCATTGTTATTTACCATACTTAAAGTAGCTTTCAACAAAGCATTCCGCTTCTCCTTACTCTTCTCTCTTATTGCCATAATGCTTGTAATTACTTCAGATTAGATTCTGCAAACTGCTTTATTTTCCATGCTATTGCCATAAATAAAAATTGAACTGGCAAACGAATCAATGCAGCTTTGTGGGTTCCGATTGCTGGTGTATTTGAAAATACATCCCAAATATGAATTGGCAAGAATAATATCATTAGAAGGAAAATACCCAAAGCAGCCATTCTTGTGTATTTCTTTACTAAAAGAAATATGCCTAAAGCAATTTCAATTAAACCCGATAGGTAAATCACTTCTATTTTTAGAGGCAGAAAATCAGGCACGAAAGGCAAATAAAAGTCTGGCTTTAAAAAGTGTTGCACACCACCCATTATCATGAAAATTGCAAAAAGAATTTTTACACCTGTCCATATTTTATTCGAAGTATTCTTCATTCCATTCTATCATTTTTGATTTTGATAGAACAAATAT
>JADGFH010000958.1 GCA_016743925.1 Labilibaculum sp. | reverse complement strand
ATTTTCAGCATTATCAATACTTTTAATTGTTAAACAATTTCAAACTTTATTACAGTTATTTCACTATTAAGCGTTATATCTGGGTAATACTCTATAAGTTTCATTACTGCATGCGCTGGGTTAACCATGTTATCTTTTGCCAAATCTTCAAGACTTACATGTAATAATTGACAGTATTGAACCGATAGAATATTTGCCACTTCAACGGCTCCCGATTCGGTGTTTTCAAATTCAAGCAATCCAAGTTTTACATCCTTTCTCCCTTCTCTTATTGTAGCTGACTTGGTTAATCTCAGTTCTCTAAATTCTTTAGGTGCTAATTTTAATGATTGCATGCTTTTCTGATTTTTGATATTAAACTCTTTGTACTTTCCGATTCATACTTGCTGCCATTGAGATAAACGACAAAAGGACATTTATTGGAATTAGTTATTATTTGCTCCACGATAAATCCAATATCTGGATTTTTCTGGTTAATGATTTCCTGAACTTTATTATTGAAATCTTTGAATCTCTTTTTCGCTCTATGCAATTGAACTCTACAAGTATCATTGCAGCATTTTTGATGATGATTTGTAGGAGAAAACAAAGTTCCACAATTATGACATTTTCTTTTTTCGTGTAACGTAGTCCCGTTACATAAATCTTTTAAAAGCGATTCAGCCCAATCAATGTTTATTTGACAATCTTCTGACAATTCACCAACACCATGAAATTTTTTATAATGCTCTATTATTTTGGTTCGATTCATAACAATTGTTCATTTCTTATTTTTCTGTATTTGTATTCTTTTTAGAGTGTACCCTGCTTTGGTCACGGGATATTTTTATGAAACCGCTCTGTTTTGCTGTGTTCATTACAACACCCTAAAATGAATACATTGTTCGTTATTTTAACTATACCACTTGTTTTGTAATATTTTTTAAGGCAGTTAGTACTATCATCTATAATAATTAGATTTCTGATATGGTGAAATTACATGTAGTTCCATTGCCAACTTCACTCTCGATCCAAATTCTTCCATTGTGTTTTTCTACAAGAGATTTACATATTTGTAATCCTAATCCGTGCCCCTTTTCATTATCTGTTCCACTTGTACTAATTAATTCATTAGTTTTAAAGAGCTTATCAATAATCTCAGGCTCAATACCAATTCCTGTATCTGAAATTGAAATTAGAGTTTCATTAACTCCTTTGGAAGATGCTATGGTTATTTCACCAAAATTGTTACAGAATTTTATTGCATTGGATATCAAATTTCTAATAATAGTAATTAGCATATTCTTATCAGCAGTTATACTTATATCAGATTTAATAACATTATTTATTGTGATGTTTTTTGCATTTGGAAGATTACTAAAATGTCTAATAATACTTTCAGCTAATATGTTAAGAGTAATTTTTTCAGGATTAAAGGACATTCTCTTGGTATCTGTCAATGCCCATTCCAAAAGGCTATCTAGCATCCTAAGGGCTTGATTTGTGGAGCTGTTAATGATCTGGGCAAACTTTAATGCATTTTTAAAATCTTGATTTTGAATATCTCTAATAAGGAGTTCACTAAAACCATTTAAGGTAATAAATGGGGTTCTTATATCATGAGCAATTATTTCAAGAATTAGTGATTTTAAATTATCACTTTCTTTAATTCTGTCTTTTTCACGGTTAGCTTCTTCCAGTTTCTTTTGAATTGAAATGTCTTGTACAGTTCCAATCATTCTAACTATATTATTGTTTTCATCAAGAAAGCACCTACCTCTTGATATAACGGGAACAACTAAATTATCCTTTCTTAATATCCTGTTTTCAAAATAATATTCTGTTTTATTTTGAATAGCTTTAGTAAGCGTCTCTTCGTACAGTTCTTTGTCAGACTCATGCACAGAATTAAGTGCAAGTTCATACGTTGGATCCAATTCATTTGGTTCAAAACCTAAAATTCTAAACATATTCTTAGACCAACTTATTTGATTTGTGGCAATATTCCAATCCCAACTTCCAGTTTTTGATAATACTTGTACATCATCCAAAGTCTGAGACATTATATTGATTTGATTCTCTAAATCTATATTTTTCATATTTTATGAAATTAACATCGCTTTAATTCTGACTAACAGTAAAGTGATAAAATTGCAATCAGTCCGTATTGTGATATTTATGATTGCAATCCAAAATAAATAGTTAAGATAGTAAGAATTGGTGTTGACATAAAAGTCGTTCTATTATGCCAATGTATTA
>JADGFH010000957.1 GCA_016743925.1 Labilibaculum sp. | reverse complement strand
TTAATCTGACTAATCTGTGGTGAAAACTTTTGCTATTATCAAAATAAGATTTACTTTTGAGTAAAATTTCTACTCAATCTTTATTTAGTCATAAATAAGACTTGTTTGGTGTAGAAAATGAGGTTGATGAATGTGAAGAGTGAACACTTCGGCTCCGCTCAGTGCACAACCTTTAACCTTTAACTTTGAATTAGTGCTAGAAAGTTTAATCACCTCAAAAACGAGGATCAAAATATTGCTTAAGTTTTTTCTGAATGTTAAGATGAAATCTTACTTACGAGGCCTCGAGGCTGAGTTTGGAGAATCATCAAACGCTATTCGTTTGGAGCTAAACCGCATGGAAGAGGCTGGTTTGTTAGAGGCAGAGGCGGAAGGGAATCGCAAGGTTTTTCATGCTAATACCAAGCACCCGCTTTTTAAGGATTTGAATTCCATTATCCGCAAGCATGTGGGCTTGGATAGTATTATTGAAGAAATTGCAGAAAAGTTGGGTGACCTGAAACGGGTTTACCTAACAGGTTCTTTTGCCAAAGGGCAGGACTCTAAAATAATTGACCTGCTACTTGTGGCAGAAAGCATAGATAAGAATTATCTTAATACTTTGGTTGAGAAAGCCGAGGATTTAATTAATAGAAAAATTCGTCTGCTAACAATAAAATCCGAAGAGGAAAGTTCATTTCTTAAGAATGAAGCTTGTTTTTTGGTTTGGGAGGCATGATGAGCGTTGAGATCCAAAGAGTAATAATTAGAGGAAATATAAATTAAATAAGCATAAATATAATAGTATGGAAAAGAAAGTATACATAGGAATGACTGCTGATGTAATGCATCCAGGTCTTATAAATGTCATAACAGAAGGAGCTAAGTATGGTGATGTTGTTATTGGTTTGCTTACCGATAAGGCAATTGCTGAATATAAAAGATTACCATATTTAAATTACGAACAAAGAAAAGCTGTAGTTGAAAACATCAAGGGAGTTGTAGAAGTTGTATCTCAAGAAGATTGGAATTATGCGCCAAATTTGTTAAAATATAAACCTAATTTCATGATTCATGGTGATGATTGGAATTCTAGTTCACAGAAACAATTTAGAGATTTAGCTTTTGAAGCTATGGCTACAGTAGGTGGAGTGGTGATTGAGATTCCTTATACTAAAGAAATAAATTCATCAGAGTTTGTTGAAAGTATCAATTCCATTGGAACTACTCCACAAGTTAGATTAAAAACATTAAGACGATTAATTGATTCAAAACCTATTGTTAGAATTCTAGAATCACACAGTGGTTTGACAGGTTTGATTGCTGAGAAAACGAATGTTGAGGTTGATGGTAAAAGAGTTGAATTTGATGGTATGTGGTCATCAAGTTTGACAGATTCAACTTCAAAAGGGAAACCAGATATTGAAGCTGTTGATATTACGACTAGAATGCATGGTTTAACTGATATGTTAGAGTGCACAACCAAGCCTATTATTTATGATGGTGATACTGGCGGAAAACCTGAGCACTTTGAATTTACTGTTCGTACATTAGAGCGTAATGGTATTTCAGCGGTTATCGTAGAAGATAAAATTGGTTTGAAGAAGAATTCCCTTTTTGGAACAGCAGTTCCTCAAACACAAGATTCAATCGAAAATTTTTCAAATAAGATTAAAACAGGTAAACGCGCTCAGGTTACTGAAGAATTTATGATTATTGCTAGAGTGGAAAGTTTGATTCTTGGGAAATCTGTTGACGATGCCCTTGAAAGAGCATTTGCTTACGTTAAGGCTGGTGCTGATGGGGTCATGATTCATAGTAAAGAGAGTACAGGAGAAGATATTATTGAATTTTGTGAAAGATTTAGAAAAGAAGATAAAGTAACTCCTATTGTTGTTGTCCCTTCTACTTTTAATCATATTACCGAGGAAGAATTTGCAAACATTGGTGTAAATATTGTTATTTATGCGAATCATATGTTGAGAGCCTCATATCCTGCAATGTATAATGTAGCAAAACAAATTCTTATTGATGGTAGATCTTTAGAGGCTAGCGAAGATTGTATGTCAATTAAATCAATCCTTGAATTAATCCCAGGAACTAAATAGGTGTATAATGGTAAATGCTCAAAATTATTTTGAATTATTAAATAATAGTGAAATTGAATTTTTCACAGGTATACCTGATTCATCATTGAAGAATTTTACATCTTTTATCACTGATAATGTAAGTCAAGAAAAGAATATTATAGCAGCGAATGA